>NZ_WXWS01000227.1:0-6345 GCF_009904715.1 Vibrio sp. V42_P2S4T144
GGGTAATACCAGCGCGCTCGGCTAGTTCCCTTTGTGACAATCCATGTTTTTTTCGTAACTGAACAATATTTTTACCAATCTCTTGATTGTCCATTCATACAGCTCCAAACGTTTAACGAGAGGTAGCCATCATAAATTCATTGAACAAAATTTGAGAGAAATGATTGGTTTTTGCTTCCCATTCTGGGTGCCACTGCACGCCAACGAAAAATTTTTGATTAGGGAGACTAAATGCTTCTACCAAGCCATCCGGGGCTTTAGCTTCTACTTGTAATAGAGGAGCAAGCTGATCGACGCCTTGGTTGTGTAGTGTGTTCACTTCAAAGAAGGTGGTGTTTTCCCAATGATTTTGCACCAGCCATTGTTCAAATAAGCTCTGCTTTTGAACTAGCACAGCGTGTGCTGGCGCGTATTTTTGTTCGAAATCTTCAACAGGCGCTTCACGATGGTCATTGAAGCCGGAGTCATGAACAGCTGGGTTTAATGAGCCGCCTAGTGCAACATTCATCTCTTGGAAACCGCGACAGATACCAAGGCACGGAATGTTTTGGTCTACCGCGTGACGAATTAACGTCAGTGATAGTTCATCACGTGCTTCATCTTTATGGCTTTCTTCATGTGTTGCACTGTATCGATGCGGAGCAACATTCGAATGACTACCAGGAAATAGGAAGCCATCACACATGTCTAATATGGTGGCTACGTCATCTCCCGACATTTCTGGAGCTAACATAATCGGTAGCCCTCCAAAATCCTTAACGGCGCGTAAGTAAAAATCGTTGACCGCTTGTATCTGATAGCCACCCAACTCTTTAGCGCAGCTAACCACACCAATGATGGGTTTGTGTGTATCTGCCATGATATGTCCGTGTTCAATTTATTTAACACAAACCCTACAAACCATGTACAAAATTATCAACACAGATGACCATTATTATCGTCACAACGTGATCCGACGCACTTTTTAGGCTTCAAAACTGAATATTTATGCTCATTATATTGAACAAAACAAAACCAACTGTTACAAAATAGTTAACAGAAAGACATAAAAACCAGCCGTTAAACATCAAAAACACAGTGTAAGTGCATGTTTAAATTAAAAATAACCTGAAAAACAAACAACTCGTTCAGAGTGCTGTAATTTATTTGTTAATTTGGTTATTTCTAATTTCTACTCGTCAGGCTATTTGGAGAAGAAAATGGAATCGTATCTACAGGAAGTACAAAATTTTAAACAAAAATGGCCCGATATTGAATTTATCGATCTCATCTTTACCGATATAAATGCCACCCCAAGAGGAAAACGCATCCCGATAGATGCTCTAGAAAAACTGAATAAAGGTGTTGCCCTCCCCCTTTCGACCATCACCCTAGATACCAAAGGTAACGTCGTTGAAACGGCCGGGTTGGGAGAAGATCTCGGAGAGCCAGATAATCTCTGCTATCCAATCAGCGGCACCTTAATGCCGACGGCAAAAGAACAAGTTGGTCAGCTACTGCTTAGTATGATGGATGAAACCGGGCAGCACCCTAACCCACTGTTCATCCGAAACATTCTCGCTTCTATATTGCAAACACTGCATGCTAAAGACCAATATCCTTGTGTCGCGCTCGAGCTGGAGTTCTATTTAATAGACAAAACCCGCGGCGAAAATGGCGAACCATTAACGGCAATTAACCCCACGAAAAAAACTCGAGAAAAAGATACCGAGGTTTACGACCTTGATGGACTAGATGACTACGCTGATTTCTTGGCCGACCTTAATCGAATTGCATTAGAACAAGGTTTAAACACTTCCGGAGCCCTATCTGAATCGGCACCAGGGCAGTTCGAAATCAACTTCAACCATTCTAAAGATGTACTTCGAGCATGTGATGAAATCATCATCGCAAAACGCTTGATTCGCCAAGTCGCTCATCAGCACGGATTTGACGCCACATTTATGGCGAAACCTTTTAGTGAGCAAGCGGGTAATGGCATGCACATTCATCTCAGCTTGGTTGATACAGATGGTAACAACCACTTTAGCCAATCAGACGGTCAAGCGAGCGCCTTCTTCTATCAAACCATGGCAGCGATGCTGTCACAAACATCCGATGCCATGGCCCTAATCTGTCCTAACGTTAACTCTTACCGTCGCTTTGTTCCTGGCGCTTACGTCCCGACCAAAGCCGATTGGGGAGAAAACCACCGCGGTGTTGCGTTGCGTGTGCCTATCAGCGATAGCAAAAATCGCCGTATAGAGCATCGTATAGCAGGCGCTGACGTTAACCCATACATTCTCGCTGCAGTAGTACTTTCCGCAGTATTAGCGAGTGAAAGCTACACCAAAGATCAATGTCCACCGACTCTCAGTGATGATGCAATTGAGTTACCTCTGCGTATGTCAGAAGCTCTAGAGCGACTGGAGCACAGTGAGCTAGCTCAATACATCTCAAGAGATTTTATCGATTTGTATCTAGCTTGCAAACAGAGTGAACTCGCAGAATTTGAGCGAGCGATTACTCCATTGGAAATCGACTGGATGTTGCACTCGGCATAAACAAAGGAAATGAACTTTATGACTACGCAGACCAAGGCGCTGGATGCGCCTCTTAAAATCAACTCTCAACACATTATTGTTTCTTTAATCTCGGTTGCGACGTTTGTCTTTTTTACCACAATCGGTTTGAACCATGAGGAAGGCGAAGCCTACGGATGGATGAGTCTTTTACCAACGGCGTTGGTATTGGTCTTTGCGCTGACAACACACCGAACTGTGGAAGCCCTCTTTAGCGGCGCTATTGCCGGTGTTCTTCTGCTTAACCCAACTGAAGCGGTGGAACAGATTGTTGATATTTCCATGAGTGTAATGATGGATGAAACTATTGCTTGGATCATCCTCGTTTGTGGTTTGATGGGCGGCCTAATTGCTATTTTGGAGAAAGGCGGCAGTATCTTAAGCTTCTCCGACATGCTGGTCACGAAAGTAAAAAGCCGTAAGCAATCGATGCTGATGACCTTTGCTTTAGGTATTCTGATCTTTATCGACGATTATTTGAATGCGATTGCAATTTCTTCCTCAATGAAAAAAGTTACGGACGGCTACCAAATCTCGCGTGAAAAGCTCTCATATCTTGTGGATTCAACCGCCGCGCCTATCTGTATCCTCGTACCGATTTCCACTTGGGCAATTTTCTTCAGTTCGTTGCTAGAAGCAAACGGAGTAGCAGAAGCGGGAGATGGTATCAAAGCATACATTGAAGCTATTCCATACATGGCTTACGGCTGGGTAACGCTGGTGATTGTTTTGCTGGTTGCAATGGAAAAGATCCCAGATCTAGGTGCGATGAAAAAGGCAGAAAAGCGTGCGAAGAATGGTCAAGTTCGTCCAGACGGTGCAACAGATGTCGACTTTGGTCCCGATGTATCTGCACATACCAACCCAACCATGGGCCTTGTCAACTTCTTGTTACCAATGATCGTACTTGTTGCCGCAAGTTGGTATTTTGGTATCGATCTACTTGCTGGTGTTTTCGTCGCGTTAATCTTTACTATTAGCTTTTACGGCGCACAAAAACTGATCTCGATGAACGACATGTTCGAAGCTGTTTATGATGGCATTAAAGTTATGCTACTGCCGCTTGCGACCGTTATTGGTGGTTTCATGTTGAAATCGGTCAACGACTCATTGGGCGTCACGCAGTATGTCATTGAGACCGTCAGCCCTTACCTGTCAGCGTCTTACTTCCCTGCGATTATCTTTATGATTACGGGCGCGTTGGTATTTGCAACGGCATCGTCTTGGGGAACGTTTGCAGTAGCGATGCCAATTGTTCTACCTTTGGGCGAACAGCTTGGTGTGCCTCTACACTTAACCGTTGCAGCGCTGCTTTCAGCATCAGCGGCAGGGAGCCACTCTTGTTTCTTTAGTGACTCAACCGTGTTATCTGCACAAGGTTCAGGCTGTACAGCAATGCAACACGCAACCACACAGTTTCCTTATGCGTTGATTGGTATTGTTGCAACCGCGATTTTCTTCTTCATCATCGGTTAGCCCCTTTATCTAATTGCAAAACCCTGCTCAAAAATAGCGGGGTTTTGTTCTATCAAGTCAAATGATCCTCTTAAAACTACTTTACGTTCGTTCAGTATAAAAATACTCAAAGATGTACAGCTGCACTCAATAAGGGTTTGGTAAACCTAATATTTTTGGTTTACGCTTAGCGAAGCGTTTATTGTGCAACAAGGCAGCTTTTGAGTAACTTAAATGCCGCCTTAATACAGTGTTAACGGTTGGAGAGACATGAAAAAGTTAGCCCATGAGATATGGATATTTGACGGAGATCCCGTCCAATTCTTAGGACTCCCATACACCACTCGTATGACTATTGTTAGGCTTTCTGATGGTGGCCTTTGGATTCATAGTCCAATTAAGTTATCAAATTCGATTAGAGAGCAAATCAACAATCTAGGCCAAGTGAAATACTTAATCGCTCCTAATCATTTACACCACTTGTTCTTATCTGAATGGGTATCTGCCTATCCTAGCGCAGAAGTTTATGGCACAAATGAAGTCATTAAGAAGTGCCGTGATATACACTTTCACGCTTCACTTAACCAAGGCGGTAATGCTTGGAACTCTGAGATTGAACAAGAACTATTTTCTGGCTCTCCATTAATGGAAGAGTGTGTGTTTTATCATCGACTTTCAAAGACCTTAATTGTTACTGACCTCGTCGAGAATTTTTCTGGCCAGAACTTTAACTACTGGCAGCGGTTTGTGGCTAAAGGGGCCGGTATTCTTGCTCCGAACGGAAAAATGCCTTTGGATTGGCGCCTAAGTTTTATGTTTAGCAAACAAGAGGCTCGAAAACACTTAAATAAATTGCTGTCTTGGAAACCTAATATATTGGTTATGGCTCACGGCGAAATCGTCCTTGATAATGCAGACGAGTTCTTACAGCGCTCTTTTAAGTGGCTAGTATGAGACTGCATTGAAAACTCACACAACAGAATAGACAAGAAGCTATTTTAAAACATTAGGCCCTTTTAGCTTAGTCTTAGGGGGGAATTTACAGAACTACACGTTATGTTTAACGATAAGATCCCCTGTTCCTCTTAATTGAGCATTATGCAGCAATTTAAAATTCCGTTAGAATTGCACTTCAAAAACTTCAATGCGAAGAATTCTGGACATTGATACGGACATAAGTTCAAGAGTTAACATAACGCTATAGCAATCTCTTACTAATAATTTGCTTCGAGACATTGGCATACTCCCGAAACAAACCCTTCTACTCTAAAGGTTTTGTTAATAACAGTTGCCATGCTTGTTAGTTATTCTCGTTGAACTCAGTATCTTGAAGTTGTTTGAATATATAAATTTAAAAAAAGAGACATAAGATGCACAAAAAACTCATCGTTCTAAGCTTGCCTATTCTATTAGCCGCATGTGCGGCACCAAAGTATACGGTAGAAACAATCTCGAAAGAAAATCAGAGCAAGGAAATCACCATCGTAAAAGACAACGCCACGCGAGATGTTTTCTTAGATTCGATGCAAGACTGGTGTTTGGATACCGCCCATAAATGCACAGTCGTAAGCGATGGCACTCCTCCTGTTAGCTCTGAGCTGACACTTACTTACGTATCACGCTGGAGCTGGGATTTTAGAACATTTATCGCTGATGCTCAGATCAAAGCCTACAAAAATAACGAAAAAGTAGGACAAGTTGAATTTAAAGCACCAAACAGCGCGAATCCAGATAAATGGGGTAAAGACAACAAACGAATCATTTCGATGATGGATTTGTTATTCGGTAAACAAACCGTGAGTGAGGCTCAATCCAAGATTAAGCTGGGCGAAATGTAATGAGTCGAACAATTGCCCATTTAACAAGCATCATATATTTGTAGAGAAAGATAGGAATGTTTAAGTGACTGAAGTCAAAACCATTGGGCTTTTCTTTATAACCGCCATTGCAGAAATATTAGGCTGCTACTTACCTTATCTCTGGTTAAAGGAAGATAAGTCAGTTTGGCTTTTGGTACCAGCAGCGCTATGCCTTGCTATGTTTGCTTGGCTTCTATCTTTACATCCTACCGCAACTGGCAGAGTTTATGCCGCTTACGGTGGTGTCTATATTTTTGTCGCAATTCTATGGTTGTGGTGTATCGACGGCGTTCGACCAACGCTCTGGGACATAGTGGGGGTTTCTGTCGCTATGCTTGGCATGTCAATCATCATGTTTTCACCCAGAGCATCCTAAACGTAATCGAGGGAAACCCTTACGCTTAGTATTTTGGCTATGTGCTAGATTTATTGATTAATAACATTATGACGTAATTGCTACATAGCCAAAG
>NZ_WXWS01000578.1:0-6330 GCF_009904715.1 Vibrio sp. V42_P2S4T144
CCCTAAACTTGCGCGAGCAGTTGGACCAATTAGGTCGTTGTCGTTTTATGGACCGCAGTGAGTTCGCTTCAGAAGCGGATTATCTGAAAGGTAAGAAAGTAGTCATTGTAGGTTGTGGTGCTCAAGGTCTTAACCAAGGTCTGAACATGCGCGACTCTGGTCTAGATGTTGCTTATGCGCTTCGCCAAGCCGCGATTGATGAGCAACGCCAGTCATTCAAAAACGCAAAAGACAACGGTTTTGAGGTAGGTAGCTACGAAACGCTAATTCCACAAGCTGATCTAGTAGTAAACCTTACTCCAGATAAGCAGCACACAAACGTTGTTGAGACGGTAATGCCGTTAATGAAAGAAGGCGCAGCACTAGGTTACTCTCACGGTTTCAACGTTGTTGAAGAAGGCATGCAAATCCGTAAAGACCTAACGGTAGTAATGGTTGCACCTAAATGTCCAGGTACGGAAGTTCGTGAAGAATACAAGCGCGGTTTCGGTGTACCGACTCTTATCGCTGTTCACCCAGAGAACGACCCAAAAGGTGAAGGTTGGGATATCGCGAAAGCTTGGGCTGCAGCAACAGGTGGTCACCGTGCAGGCTGTCTAGAGTCTTCTTTTGTTGCTGAGGTGAAATCTGACCTAATGGGTGAGCAAACTATCCTTTGTGGCATGCTACAGGCTGGCTCTATCGTGTGTTACGAGAAGATGATTGCTGATGGTATCGATCCTGGCTACGCTGGTAAGCTTCTTCAATACGGTTGGGAAACCATCACTGAAGCACTGAAGTTTGGTGGTATCACTCACATGATGGATCGCCTAACTAACCCTGCAAAAGTGAAAGCATTTGAGCTTTCTGAAGAGCTAAAAGAACTGATGCGTCCGCTATACAACAAGCACATGGATGACATCATCACCGGTCACTTCTCTAGCACTATGATGGCTGACTGGGCAAACGACGATGCAAATCTACTAGGCTGGCGTGCAGAAACAGGTGAAACTGCTTTCGAAAACTACCCAGAAACTGACGTAGAAATCTCTGAGCAAGAGTACTTCGATAACGGTATCCTGATGGTTGCTATGGTTCGTGCGGGTGTTGAGCTAGCATTCGAAGCGATGACGGCATCTGGCATCATCGATGAGTCTGCTTACTACGAGTCTCTACACGAGCTGCCACTTATCGCAAACACTATCGCACGTAAGCGTTTGTACGAGATGAACGTGGTTATCTCAGATACTGCGGAATACGGTAACTACCTGTTCGCTAACGTAGCAACGCCGCTTCTACGTGAGAAGTTTATGCCAGCCGTAAATACTGACGTAATTGGTAAAGGTTTAGGTGAAACGTCTAACCAAGTGGATAACGCGACTCTTATCGCTGTAAATGATGCTATCCGTAACCACCCTGTAGAGTACATCGGTGAAGAGCTACGTGGTTACATGACTGATATGAAGCGTATCGCGGTGGGCGGCTAAATGACTGGCCTTAAGGCTCCATTTCGGTGTCGAAGGTGCTTGTTTACTATCGTAAAGTCCGCGCCTTCTCCTAGAAATGAAACCTTAATACAGCGTAATTTACTTAGTCTCAAGTAACGCAGTAGATAAACTCCAGGCAGACTGGAGTGATAAATACAAAATAAAACACAACATCTAATCAAAAGGCTTGGTCGCCGTTGACCAAGCCTTTTTGTTTTTAGCCGATTTATCTGCGCGCCGATAAGAAAAACGCTCCTTTGTGAGGAGCGCTTTGATACTTATTTTTCAGCAAGCTTTTCTTCAAGTTGCGCCAACTTCTGTTCCATTTCTGTTAGCTTTTGACGTGTACGTAGTAAAACTTGAGTTTGAACATCAAACTCTTCGCGACTTACAACATCTAGCTTGTTTAGCTGGCCTTGGATTACTTGACGAACTTTCTGATCGACATCAGAGCCCAATTCTTTTACAGGTTGAGGCATTGAGTCGTGAATCTGTTTAGCAATTTGCTCTAATTTCTTTGGGTCAAACATAGTGGCTAAAACTCCTTTTGATTTGTCCTCATTTTAAGTAAATGATACGTGAAAGTCGCCACTTAGATGGCAAAAAAGAGAGCGGCAATAAAAAAGGCCACCGAAGTGACCTTTTTGAATGCCTTAATAGCTTATCTGTTATCCGCTAATTCACGATGAGCTGCTTTCGCTTCGTCAATTCGCGCTAACTTCTCCAAGTCTTTGTCTTCAACAAATACTGGCAGAGGTTTGTGTTTTTCAGCTAGGTAGCTGTAAATCACAGGTAGTACGAATAGTGTGAACAGTGTACCGATTGCAAGACCAGCAACGATGACGATACCGATACTGAAACGTTGCGCGGCACCTGCACCTGTTGCGTACATCAGCGGGATCAGACCTGCGATCATCGCTGCAGTGGTCATTAGGATAGGGCGAAGACGCACTTTCGCAGCTTCCATCACCGCATCAATACGAGACAGTTTATTATGTAACTGCTCTTCTTTGGCGACTTCACAGATCAAGATACCGTGCTTGGTTATTAGGCCGACCAGCGTTATCAAACCAACCTGCGAGTAGATGTTCATCGAGGCCGTACCCCAGGCCAATGCGATCAAGGCACCACATATTGCCAGAGGTACAGATACCATGATGACAATAGGATCGCGGAGTGATTCAAATTGAATCGCCAGAACGAGGAAGATGATCGCAAGTGCAAGACCGAAGGTTGCATACAAGGCACTACCTTCCGTTACAAACTGACGAGATTCGCCCATGTAATCGTGGTTATATCCTGCAGGCAGTTTGGTTTGTGCAATATTTTCAAACCAGTCGATTGCGTCACCCATAGCAACACTAGGTGATGGTACTGCACCCACAGTCGCTGAGTTTAGCTGGTTGAAGTGTGGCAAAGAGCGAGGCTCAGCCACCACATCGATAGTAATCAGACTGCCTAATGGAACCGCTTTACCATCCACAGAGCGTACATAGTAGTTCTTCATCGATTCTGGGTTTAGACGCCATTTACGCTCAACTTGAGGGATCACCTCGTACGAGCGGCCATTCAGGTCGATTCGGTTTACATAACCATCTGCCATCATGGTGCTGAGGGTGATGCCAATGTCTTGCATAGTCACACCGTAGGCACCGGCTTTGTCTTTATCGATCTTGATCTTCATCGTTGCTGAATCGTAGTTCAAATCCAGGTCGGAATAGACAAACATTGGGCTACTTGCAACATCGGTTAGAATATCGCTAGCGATAGTAAACAAGCTCTCGAAGCTATTTGGTGTTGTAATTACAAACTGAATAGGTAGACCTGAGCCTGCACCTGGAAGCTCTGGCATTTGGAATGCAGTGACAGACATACCAGGCACACTTGATACTAGGCCACCCACACGTTTCGTGATTTCAGATTGGCTTGCCTCTCGTTCACTCCAAGGCTTCAATGTTGCTAGGCCAAACGCTTGGTTTGAGTTTGGTACACCATTAAAGACCTGTGCGTATTCCACCTCCGGTTGATCTGAGAGTATTTGGTTTACGTCATCCATGGTATTTTGGATATAGTCCAAGTTCGCATTTGATGGGGCGGTACCCATCAGCATGACCACACCTTTATCTTCAGATGGTGCTAGTTCGCTAGGAATAAACTTGAACAAGACCGGTAAGCTTGCAAATACAATGATTGCAAACGCAATAACAACCGGACGATGAGCCATTACCGCTTTCAACATGCCTTCGTAACGAGTGGTCATGCCATCAAGGATATGGTGAACTTTTTGCTCAAACTTGCTTGGCTTCTCGTTCGCTTTCAGCATCTTCGAACACATCATTGGTGATAGTGTCAAAGCGATGATGCCGGATACGAATACTGAACCTGCCAGTGTCAAAGCGAACTCTTTGAACAATGAACCGGTGATACCACCCATCAATGCGATCGGTGCGTACACTGCACCTAGCGTCAATGTCATCGCGATAACTGGAACCGCAATTTCACGCGTACCAATAATTGCAGCTCGGAATGGCGATTCCCCTTCTTTGATGTGACGGTCAACGTTTTCTAGTACAACGATCGCGTCATCCACCACCAGACCGATGGCAAGCACCATCGCCAGTAGCGTCATCAAGTTCCAAGAGAAACCCATTGCCTGCATCACCATTGCCACACCAATCAATGAAAGTGGAATGGTCACGATAGGAATGATTACCGCGCGGAATGAACCTAGGAACAGTGTGATAACCACAAGTACGATTACTGCTGCTTCAAGAATCGTTTTCACTACTTCGTGAATCGATTCGTTGATAGCGATAGTTGAGTCGTACATTACGTTCATTTTGATGTTACTTGGTAGGTTGCGCTCAAGCTGAGGCAACAGTTCAAGTACGTCTGCTGCAATGTTGATTGGGTTAGCACTTGGCGCTGCGTTGATCGCTGCAACCACAGCTTCTTGACCGTTTGCACTTGCGCGATAAACGTCGTGACTCTTCTCTAGCGTTACTTTAGCGATATCACCTAGGCGGATGACATCCCCTTCACCAGTTTTCACGACCAATGCTTCAAGTTCAGCAACGTTTGATACCTGAGTATCTGCGCTACCGTTATAAAGCACGAACTCACCCGTCGCTTGACCGGTTGCAGATTGGTAGTTGTTGGCGTTAAGAACGCTCATCACATCGGTTGCGGTCAACTTCAAAGCGCCCATTTTGGCAGGATCTAGCCATACGCGCAGTGCGTACTTCATACCACCATACAGGTCAACTTTGGACACACCGTTTACGGTGAACAACTGCGGGTTGATTACACGCTCAAGGTAGTCAGTGATCTGGCTTGAAGATAACTCGTCACTCGTAAAGCCGATGTACAGTACCGCCGTTGTCGAACCTGTCGACATGGTTACGGTTGGGTCTTCGGCTTCTTTTGGTAGCTGTGAACGTACCGAGTTGGTTTTCGCCAGAATGTCAGACAACGCCGCATTTGGGTCAGTATTCAACTTCATGTTGACAGTAATGGTCGATTTACCCAGTACCGATTGCGAAGTCATGTAATCAATATTATCGGCTTGCGCTACCGCTTGCTCCAATGGCTGAGTAATAAAGCCTTGGATCAAGTTGGCACTTGCACCGTAGTAACTGGTGGTCACGGTGACCACCGTATTCGTCATTTCAGGGTATTCACGAACCTGCATTTTGAACACCGCTTGCAAACCAAGCAATGCAATCAAAAAGCTGATCGATACCGCTAAAACTGGACGTTTTATAAAAACATCTGTAAAGCGCATGATGCCTCCAACTTAAAGCATTGGTGTTTCAGCAGGTGGGGTAGTTGCATCGCTTTCGACAATGCTTACTTTCGCATGGTTACTCAAACGGACTTGACCCGATGTCACCACTACATCACCTGGCTTCACGCCTTCTAGAATGTGTGCGATATCTTTAGAGCGTTCGCCAACTTTTACCACATGCTGCTTAACGCGTTTTTCGCCATCTTCTTCTGTTACGATGTAAACATTGTCGCCATACAGCGTAAATGTGATCGCGGTTTGAGGTAGAGTGACCTGATTTTCTAATTTAGGCAGAATGATGTTTGCACGCGCGAACATACCACTACGCAGTTTGCCGTCACTGTTAGGGATATCCGCTTGAACTTGAATCAAACCACTTTGTACGTTTACAGCTGGTTCAATCGCAGAAATAGACCCTTTGAAAGGTTGGTCTGGATAAGCGTCAACAAAGATATCCACTTCTTGATCGATATTGATACGTGAAATATCGGTTTGTGGCACGGTGAAGCGCAAGCGCATCACGCTGGTATCTTCAAGGCGAACAATGTCGGTGCCCGCCTGTAGGTACTGACCGAGGTACACGTTACGAATACCTACCACACCATCAAATGGCGCTTTGATTTCGCGTCGGTCGATGGTCGCTTTCAGGCTTTCAATGTCTGCTTTTAAGGAGAAGTAGTTTGCTTCTGCTTCGTCATACGCTTCTTTAGAAATAGAGCCTTTTTTGAATAGGCCTTGGTAGCGTTTGTATTTCGCTTCTGCCGCTGGCAACTTAGCTTGCGAGCTCTTCAAATTTGCTTTTTCGACTTCAGAATCAAGCAGCACTAATGGCTGACCCGATTTAACTTGAGTACCGGAATCAAATGCGATTTTATCGATAACACCGCTGGTCTCATTTGCTACCGTCACGCCTTGGTTTGGCTCGATAAAACCAATTGCTTCGATGACTGGTACCCAATCCACCGCTTGCACTTCTGTCACGGTTACTGGGAACTCAGGTTCAGGACGGTTTGCCATGTATTCAGCGATCTTTTGTTGCTTAAATAAATTGAAACCTATCACGCTGCCGAACAAGAG
>NZ_WXWS01000396.1:0-6311 GCF_009904715.1 Vibrio sp. V42_P2S4T144
CATTAGGACATTCCCTGTTACTTAATCGATTGATAACCATGTTTGTAGCATCATCTCCGGCCAAATGTGACTTTTTATTAAATTTTATTAATGGCTAAACTAACCAAAAAATGTCCATAAGTAAAGCATTAATGTGACGTATGTCTCTATAAATTGATTGTCTTGGTCATGGTTTAGTCAAGTTTGTCAAAGAGAACAATCCCATTATTTACATTTGATATCATTCACGACTAAGGAAAGAAAAAAGCACGAATAACGTCCAATATTGGAGTGAAAAACCAACATCGTCTATTCAAAACTGGCTCTGTTTTTACTTCGAAACATCTTGAGCGGATTGAAGCGCTCGAGCTTCTTTATCATAGACTTGTGACAGAGTTTGATATTGTGAAGAGAGGCGCTTGTAATCTTCAGCAAGTTCCAAAGCGTTGGTGTTATACCATTCCGCAGTTATTTGATTGACGGTTTTGTTTGACTCGCGGCACTTTTGGGCCAGGATCTCCCACCCATTAGCTGACCATTGGGATTGTGTGCTCAATTTAAGCAGTTGATTCGCTTTAGTTGTGAGCTCTTCTTTGTATTGAATCGATGCTTTTAATTGCGCTTTGAACACATTTTGGTTCGACTTGGCACGCCAAAGTAGCACGAGCTCATGCAGTGAAAAGGTGTCGGACAATAACTGACGCTGTTTATGTTCCGTTAAAAGTGTATTGAATACCTCAACATGCTGATTGTAATTGGACTCTAAACGATTGAATTGGGTAAGATTGTCATTCCACGACGATGGGTTACATTGAATATTGGCGAGCCCCGTTATCGGGAACAGAAGAAATAGTAGTATCCAATTGAGTCTGTTGATCATTATTGCTCGCGTTAGTTGACCTGCTCTTTTGAGTATATACCCAAATTTCTACGACATACGTGCTGCTGGTGGGATAAGAATAAAGAATGAAAAGGAAAAGGGCATGAAGAAAATTCTCGTCGCATTGATTGTCATGCTGTTGCTCGGCGGAGCGGGGGCTGGATACTATTTCTTCGTTATGCAGAAAGATGAACCTGAAGCACCAAAGGCTACGCAAGTCGAGCAATCTTCACTGCAAAAAGAAACATCCAAACCGATTCTGGATTTAGAAGCCGCTCTCCCGGAAGTTACCGAGTACTACGTCATTGAGCGTCGTGTCAATGTTTACAACAAGCCTGACCTTAATGCTTTAGTTGTCGATACGCTCTATAAGGGAGAAAAAGTATCGGTGTTAGAAAAAGTAGATGGGTGGTACCGAATCTCCGGCTATCTTGTCTATGAAGAGGGTGGAGAAGAAAAAGCCGAATGGTTGAATGCTGAAGGGTTATCGGATGCAGAGCCAGTTATTAAAGAGCAAGAGCGATTAGAGATATTGGATGAATACCTACAAAAGTCGGATGATTTAAAAGTTCACTTGGATATTTTCCGTAAGAAAACACAGCAATTGTTAGACGATGAAACCTGTGATCCGAGTGATTTTGAGGAGCTCGGAGGCTGGGTTCGTTCTGTGACGTTCAAAAAGCGCAACGTTTACTTCATCTATTGTGGCGGTTTGGAGCAAGAGAACAAGATCTACTTAGATGTTGATAAGGGCGATATTTTTTATCGATAACTCACCACCAATTACACTCGTTCTCTAAAGACGTTTTGATAAATGCAATAACGATGCAAACCTGAAATCAGAGATTTATAACTTTTTAGTTGTGAACCATAATCAATAGGAATACTATCAACGAGTCAAGTGACCTAACTTGGCTCTTTGTGTTTTTAGTGAGTTCCTATGCCTTGGATTTACCTTAGAAAATTGATTTTGCTGCTATTTGCAATGGTATTGCTACCAGTGCATGTATCTGCTGCGCAAATCGACCACAAGGCTCACGTACCGCACTTTTCTAAGCTACAACCTTTTGTAGCCTTAAGTGTATCGCCAAACTCTTCCGTCGATTTTTCTGAAGTTTCAGAAGAAAGCTCTCAATCTCCAGTATCTGAAGGCCATGCAAGTCTCGATTCCGTTGCTTTGTTTAACTCTCAGCGCTGGACGTCTTACTTACGGGAAGGGCTTGATGACGAGCACGTAGATTTTGTCGGCGATCTCACTACTCCGTTTTACGCTGATGCGGGTTACGCATACAGCTTGATGGACATTAACTGGCGTCACAACCAGTCCACATTTTATCATTTCACAAGCGATCATCGCATTTCTGGTTGGAAAGAGACCAATGCCATGTACGTCGCACTCAATAGTCAGTTTTCTGCCTAAACACCATTTATTTGCACCATTGTGCACTCTTAACACGACGATTGTATTCGACAGGACGTGAGCGTTCTGAGCATTTCATACCCTGAATTTATTCTGGGAGCATCTGTCGTGTGTTAAGCCTTGTTATTAAAAGCTTCACTTCATCGTGAAGGGATGATGTTTACATGAAAAAAACACCAAAGCAGCAAAAGAACAGAAAGCTGATGAATCACTACTCAGCTTGGAAATATGTCGTATTAATCACGACGGTCATTATTTTAACCCTAAGTGCTATACCAACTTGGTTTGGCGAACAGCCTTCTATCCAGTTGACGTTTTCGGAGCAAAACAACAGTGAAATGTCGGTTGTTCATCTGAATCAACTGCTAAAAACCAACCATATTTCAGCCGACAAAATCATCGAAAAAGACGGCAAAACAACCATTGTATTCGATGGTGAAGATGCGCAAAGTAAAGCTCGTGCGTTGTTAAACAAAGAGCTAAATAAAGACGACAGCATCACTTTCTCATACGTATCGGTTGCGCCAGAATGGTTGAATGAGATGGGCTTTAGCCCAATTAAGCTCGGTCTTGACCTTCGTGGTGGCGTTCAGTTCTTGTTGAATGTTGATGTGAATAAAGCGTTTGAAGAACAACGTGATGCATTGATTGATGAAATCAAAGCGAACCTACGTGATCAACGTGTTCGTGGTGTGCAAGTTCGAGCAGAAAGCGGTAAACGAATTACGGTAAACAGTGACAGCGAGCAAGCATTGTCGGAAGTGAACAAGTTCTTGCGTCAAAATTACCCGGGCTGGATTTCAAAAAGTTCATCTCGTGGCTTTGTGCTTGAACCGAGTGAACAAAATATCCAAGAATTTCAATCGTCGACTCTTCAACAAAACCTGAAGATCATGCGTGGTCGTATTGAAGAACTTGGTATCACAGAAGCACTAGTGCAACGCCAAGGTAAAGAGAGCATTCGAATTGAGCTCCCTGGTGTACAAGATCCTGCTCAAGCGAAAAACGTTATTGGTGCAACAGCAAGCTTGGCGTTTTATGAAGTGAAAGATGCGAGCCAAGCACACAGCAGCCAAGATCTTGTTCTTCAAGATAATGATGGTCGTACTGTGATTTTGTCAAAACGACCAGTTCTAACGGGCGAGCACATCGTGAACGCTCGTGCTGGTGTCGACAAAATGGGCATGTCAGAAGTCAATATTTCTCTTGACCACGCTGGTGGTAAGAAAATGAGTGACTTCTCAGCAACTCACATCGGCAAGCCAATGGCGACCGTTTACCGAGAGTACAAAACAAACGATCGCGGTGTAACTGAGCGTAGTGAGCGCGTTATCAGCGTCGCGACTATTCAATCTCAGCTTGGTAGCCAGTTCCGTATTACTGGGGCAGGTAGCATGGACGATGCGCAGCAGTTGGCGCTATTGCTTCGCGCGGGGTCACTGACCGCGCCAGTTACTATTGTGGAAGAGCGAACAATCGGTGCTTCTCTGGGTGCAGAAAACATTGAAAACGGTTTTGCAGCACTGGCTTTAGGTATGGGACTGACACTGACCTTTATGGCACTTTGGTACCGCCGCTTAGGTTGGGTAGCAAATGTGGCGCTTTGTGCCAACATGCTTTGTTTACTTGGCTTAATCGCCTTGTTACCAGGAGCGGTTCTAACGCTTCCGGGTATTGCCGGTTTAGTGTTAACCGTCGGTATGGCAGTAGACACCAACGTTATTATCTTTGAACGTATTAAGGACAAAATGCGTGAAGGCCGCAGCTTCGCTCAAGCGATTGACCTTGGCTTTGACAGCGCATTCTCGACCATCCTTGATGCCAACATTACTACCATGATCACCGCCGTGATTTTGTACGCCATCGGTAATGGCCCAATCCAAGGCTTTGCCTTAACACTCGGATTAGGTTTGTTAACCAGTATGTTTACAGGCGTATTTGCCTCTCGAGCAATGATCAATTTAATTTGGGGCCGCGATGCCCGTCGTGATGTGAGGGTTTAATCATGGTCGAAATGCTAAAACAAAATATTCGTAAAATTCGCTACTTTACTACGCTAGTTTCCATCATTTTAACGGTGATCGCGATCGTCGCTCTAGGCTTTAAAGGGTTGAACCTAGGTTTGGACTTCACTGGTGGTATGGTGACAGAAGTAAAGGTAGATAAGCAGCTAACTAACCATGATCTGCTTGACGTTCTGCAACCAAAGCTTGGTGAATCTGCGTCAGTGACACGCTCTGGTGAAGATGGCCGTTGGGTGATTCGTTACTCTGCGCCGGAAGATGGACAAACGTTGCCAAGTGTAGAAGAGGTGTTGAAGCCAATCTCTCACCAAGTTGATGTTGTCAGCAACAGTATAGTTGGCGCTCAAGTTGGCCAAGACTTGTTTGAACAAGGTGGCTTAGCATTGTTGATTTGTGTGTTGAGTATTCTCGGTTACTTGTGTTTCCGTTTTGAGTGGCGTTTGGCCAGTGGTTCACTGTTTGCTTTGGCCCATGATGTGATCTTAGTGCTTGGTTTCTTTGCAATTACTCAAATGGAGTTCAACTTAACCGTTTTTGCTGCTGTGCTGGCGATTTTAGGTTACTCATTGAATGACTCGATCATCATTGCAGACCGAATCCGTGAGCTGTTGATTGCGAAACAGAGTTGGAAAACAGAAGACATCAATGACCAAGCTGTTATCGCGACGTTTTCACGCACTATGGTGACATCTGGTACGACATTGATCACTGTTGGTGCATTATGGATTATGGGAGGAGCGCCTTTGGCTGGTTTCTCAACCGCCATGTTTATTGGCGTTCTGTCGGGGACATGGTCTTCGATTTCGATTGGTACTGTGCTGCCTGAGTGGTTGAAACTGGAGCCGAAACATTATCTTCCAGTTGAGATCGACGCTGCGCCGTAGCATTATTTTTAAGGTAAAAGTGCTTGCGCCACTCATCTTGAGTGGCGCTTTTTTGTGCTTATTTCACGCGCATCAAGCGATGTTTCACAAGTCCCAAGTCGAACTCTAAGACTTGTGAGCGCTTCATTGCTTCGACTTTATTCAACATTGGCTCTTGGTAGCCTTTCTTCTTCATCCACTGAAGAGGTACAGAGAAAGCATCTTCATTAACGACATAAGACTCGCCTTTATGCTCACCGCTATAGACGTTCACAACCCAAACTCGGGCTTGAAAGTCCAATACTTCACCCATGACTTTAGCTATTTTATTCAGAATATTTTTCATTGTTTCCAGTTTGCCTTAGCTTAGTAGCAACCAGACACCAACTCCCATCATTAAAGTGCCTGCGATACGGTTCATTAGACGTACATTCTTAGACTGACCTAATACGTGTTTCAACCCTTTACCACCAGTAGCGTACAGAGACATGCAAATGAACTCAAACAGTAAAATAATGGAGACAAGTATGATCAGTTGCGGTGCAAGCGCTGCGTTTTGGTCTATAAAAGGCGGTAAAAGAGAAATCATAAATGCCCAGCCTTTTGGGTTTGCGATTGCGGTAACGAAGCCTTGCATGATCAGTGCGATATTGTAACTCTTTGGTGTTTCTAAGTTGTCGACATTAATCGCAAGTTTCCCTCGCGATCGCCACATTTCAACTCCAAGATAGAGTAAATAACCGCCACCAATGAACTTTAACGCGATAAACATCCAAGGATAATTGAGCATAATCGCAGCGATACCTAACACCGCAGAGACTGACACCAGCGCAACACCGAGAAGCTCTCCTATCATCATCCATAACGTGCGACGATAACCGATACTCATACCTAACGTTAGGGCGAGAGTCATGCACATACCAGGCGTGATTGAGACAAAAAAGAAAGTAGGGATGAACATACTGAGCAATGCAAGATTCATATCTGTTGATGATTTAGTGATTAAAGAGAAGCCACAAAGATAGTGCAAAGTGGAAAAGGATGCTACTACAAAGCGAACGATTACTTTCACTAGTAGCTAGTTGATGTTCTTCGAATATATAAATTTAAAATGAAATTATATTTTAATCTATGCGTCATAATAG
>NZ_WXWS01000441.1:0-6308 GCF_009904715.1 Vibrio sp. V42_P2S4T144
TGATAAATAAGAATAAGTAAACGCGAGGTCTCTGATGAAATACAAAAAGCGTCAGAAGTATAAATACACTCTCCATTCTGAAGAAAAGATTGAGACTCACATTTCAGTGAGTAACGCGTATGACAGCCCTTTTCTTAGTTTGTCCAAACAAGGCGTGTTAACGATTAAAAAGGGCTATGCATGGGATGGAGCGAGTGGGCCAGCGTTAGACACAAAAAACATTATGAAAGCTTCTTTAGTGCATGATGCTCTTTACCAACTCATGAGGGAAGAGGTGTTGCCACAAAGTGCTCGAAAGCATGCGGATACGTTGTTGAGAGAAACATGTTTAGAAAAAGGAATGTCTAGCTTCAGAGCAACTTATATCTATTATGGCGTCAGAGTTGTCGGTGGCTTCTTTTCTAGACCTGATACTTTGTGTGCTTAATGGGAACATCTTTCCAACGTTTAACTGTTTATTTATACAGTTTAGTTATGTAAGCTCCAAGGTGATACAAAGGAGTAGTACATAATGACAATAAGATATGAAGAGCATGTGCCAAGCCCGAAAGAATACTGTGATATGCGTGTCAAAGCCGGGCTATCACCCAAATCGTTGAAAGCTGCTGAAATTGGTCTACCCAATTCGTTATATGGCGTATCTGTTCGGGATGAAGGAAAGCTCATTGCAATGGGTCGGGTTGTTGGTGACGGGGCGTGTAACTTCGAAATTGTCGACGTTGCCGTTGATTCTGATTATCAAGGCAACGGTTTAGGTAGAAAAGTCATGGAATACATCGACGGTTATCTTTCATCTGTTGCACTTGAAGGCTCTTACGTTTCTATGATTGCTGATGAACCGGTCTTTTACGAAAAGCTTGGTTATAGGCTGGTGGCTCCTAAAAGCCAAGGGATGACAAAAAAGTTTAAGCCAAAGGCGTAACACGTATTCAGCTGTGAAGATAAGCACTAGAAAACAGGAGTTTAATTTCCTGTTTTCTATATTAAATTTGTATTTAAGCCACTTCTGGAATTGGTTTGGGTGGCTGCTCTAAATCAGGCTCTTTTTGAACAGTAGGAATTTGTCCCTCACCCACAGCACTGATGTAACAGCCACTAAGTTTAATGGCAAGGTACATATCAGCTCGCAGTAAGATGCCTCCTTCACTGGTGCTGATACCAGTAAGCTCACACCATTGACGAAGACGTCGTTTCCTTCCAGCGAGGATTAAGCGTACGCCTCTCTTTTTCAAAGTATTGTGAATATCTGCCAGTGTTGCCATCACACTGAGATCCAAGTGAGTAAAGCTCGATACGGCGTCGATGACAACGCAACTTGCGTCTTTGTGATGCTCTGCCTGCTCTAACACTCTACGTTTAAAGTAAGGAGCATTGAAGTAAGTTAGCGGTGAGTTAAAGCGGTAAATCACCATTCCAGGAATAGGCGAAGCTTTTCCTGAGTCGTCGATGGTCCGAATGGTACCTTTTTCATCCAAGCCAAGTAGCTGATCACTCGGTCGCATGACAATCCGTAAAAATTGAAACAGCCCTAACAGTACCGCCAAAGTGATCCCCGGTATTACACCCACGATCAACACAGAAATAAAAGTAATGATGGCCAGATAAAATGCATCTTTGTCACGAGATTTTAATTTCCAAATTGCTTTAAGATCGAGCAGCGATAGGGACGCAATGATCAATACAACACCAAGTGAAGCGATAGGGATGAACTGTAAAGGCTCGTAAATAAATACCGCAATAATGGCAATGGTGATTGCGGCGACAATCGAAACTAATTGAGATTTACCGCCATTTGCATCATTGACGGCTGTGCGTGAGTCAGCGCCGCTTATCGCGAAACCTTGCGAAAACGCTGAGGCAATGTTGGCAAAACCCAACGCCTGAAACTCTTTATTAGCATCAATATCATAACCGTTTTTAGCAGCGAAACTGCGGGCGGTGAGCATCATGCTAACAAAACTGACAATCGCAAGGTTGAGCGCCGGGACCACTAGTTCACGGACTTCACCTAGCTCAAACTCCGGTGTTTGAAACTGAGGGAAGCCACCTTGAGTGAGTCCGACAACCGATACGCCCATCTCTTGTAAATGGAAAAACCAAACTGACGCAGTAGTTACGAGGATCGCCAGCATGGCAGCAGGCCAAGTTGGTCGGTAGCGTTTGGTGAGCAAATAAACGACAACTGTCACGATACTCAGAGTTACAGTAGGCCAATGAAGATCGGTTAATCGTTGTGGAGCTTCCCATAAACGTTCTAGTAAATAACGTTGCTCGTATTTCAAACCGACTACTTTCGCAAACTGACCAACGATAATTGTGAGAGCAACACCGTTGAGTAGACCCAAAAGAATCGGACGAGAAAGGAAATCTGCAAATACCCCTAGCTTGAAACGACTTGCCAGTACACACCAAATCCCCGTCATCGCTGTCATGGTCATAACCAACTGCCAATGTTTTGTGGGGTCACCTGCGGCAAGTGGTGTCACAACAGCAGCAATCACTGCACAGGTTGCTGCATCGGGTCCGACAATGAGTTGTCGAGATGTGCCCATCATGGCGTAAACCAACATTGGCAGTACACACGAATACAGACCGACAATTGCGGATACACCAGTTAATTGTGCGTAAGCTATGGCAACTGGCAGTGCAACCGCGACAACAGAAAAGGCGGCTCTAAAGTCGTTAACAAACCATTCTTTTTGATAATGCTTAAGCTGAACAAGCCCTGGGAACCACTGTGCGAGTAATATTTTAGCCAACGGATTTACCATATATGTGAGTGAGTTACTTAAAGTATACACCGCTTAGTTGGAACGTCTGTGAGTTAGTTATCACTGGAAATCGGGGAAAAGATTGGAGTGCGAGGATTTTATTGCGCAGGGGGGCTTTGTAGTGTGAGGTGTTATGAATCCGATTCTGGAAGCAATAAAAAACGGGAGCTGATACTCCCGTTTGTGGTCTCAGATTCTAGAGTTACGCGACACTATCCATCTGAGGGTATAGCGGCTTTGCGGCAAGCAGTTCCGGCTCAAAATCGTCAACGTTGATTGTATCTAGACGATGCTGTTCCGCTTCTCTGAGTAGATCGGCTTCTTCTTGCGTGATAAAGCCTTGCTCTAGCCCTTCCTGAGCAATCATATCCAAACGTAAGAATGGGCGACGCTTACCCTGCGCTTTACATACTTTGTCAAACACAGGCTCAGCTTGAAGAATGACTGATAGTGCAAGTTCAATCTTACCTGCTGCGTTGTGCTCGGTTGGTTCAAGGTATTGACCGCGACCAATGCGTGAGCGCGTTGCACTTGGCGTTTGTAGAATGCGCGCCACTTTACTGTCTAGTTTATCGCTTGGTGCTTTGCGTACGCGACCAAATGGCATGATTAATACGCGTAGCGCACGGCCAATTACTTTGTTCGGGAAGTTTGCTAAGAATTCATCTACTGCCACTTCAGTTTGCTTCAAGCTGTCTTGCAAGCCCCAATGTACTAATGGCAAATCTTCAACTGGACGGCCATCTTGCTCAAAACGTTTCAACGTCGCAGAGCTCAAATATAGCTGGCTTAGAATGTCACCAAGACGTGCTGATAGACGCTCTTTACGCTTCAAAGAGCCACCTAGCACTGCCATTGAGATATCCGATAGCAGAGCAAGGTTTGCACTGTAACGGTTCAATTGTTGGTAGTAACGCTTGGTTGCATCTTTGGTTGGTGATGAAGAGCCCAGACCGTCGCTCAAACCAAACCAGATACTGCGCACTAGGTTACTCATTGTAAAGCTCACGTGACCAGCAAGCGCTTTATCAAATTTCTCGACAGCATTACTTGCTTCAGAATACGCCGCGTTCATTTCTTCAAGAACGTACGGATGGCAACGGATTGCGCCTTGGCCAAAGATGATCATTGAGCGTGTTAGAATGTTAGCACCTTCAACCGTTACCGCGATTGGCGCACCTTGGTAACCACGAGCTAGGAAGTTAGAAGGTCCCATACAGATACCTTTACCGCCTACGATGTCCATTGCATCGATGATGCTTTGCTGGCCGCGGTGCGTACAGTGATACTTCACGATAGCTGAGATTACTGAAGGCTTTTCACCTAAGTCGATACCCGCAACGGTTAAGTTGCTTGCTGCATCCATCACGTAAGCATTACCACCCAAGCGTGCTAATGGTTCTTCAACCCCTTCCATATGGCCGATAGGCTGTTTGAACTGACGGCGAATACGTGAGTAAGCACCGGTTGCCATTGCCGCAGTTTTGATGCCACCTGTTGAGTTTGAAGGTAGCGTGATACCACGTCCAACCGACAGACACTCAACCAGCATACGCCAACCTTGGCCCGCCATTTTTTCGCCACCGATAATGAAATCGATAGGAACAAAGATGTCTTTACCGCGCGTTGGACCATTTTGGAATGGCACATTGAGTGGGAAGTGTCGGTTACCAATCTCAACACCTTTGACATCAGTTGGGATAAGCGCACAAGTGATGCCAAGATCTTCTTTGTCGCCTAGCAAACCTTCAGGGTCGCGAAGTTTAAATGCTAAGCCTAGTACGGTTGCGACTGGCGCTAGGGTGATGTAGCGCTTGTTCCAAGTCAGGCGCATACCCAGTACTTCTTTTCCTTCCCATTCGCCTTTACAGACCACACCGTAATCTGGAATAGATCCAGCGTCAGAACCCGCTTCTGGACTTGTTAGGGCGAAACAAGGGATTTCCTTACCTTCAGCTAGACGCGGTAAGTAATGATTTTTTTGATCTTCAGTACCGTAGTGTTGCAGTAGCTCACCTGGGCCCAAAGAGTTAGGAACACCAACGGTAGACGATAGAACGCCAGAAACACCCGTTAGTTTTTGTAGTACTAGTGATTGCGCGTATGCTGAGAACTCAAGACCACCGTACTTTTTCTTAATGATCATGGCGAAGAACTTATGATCTTTCAGGTATTGCCAAACTTCTGGCGGTAAGTCCGCGAGTTCATGGGTCACTTGGAAATCACTCACCATGGCGCACACTTCATTCACAGGGCCGTCTAAAAAGGCTTGTTCTTCCGCACTTAACTTAGGTGCTTGAATTGCGTGTAGCTTTTGCCACTCTGGTTTGCCTTTAAATAGTTCGGCTTCCCACCAGACGGTACCTGCGTCTAACGCTTCTTTTTCGGTTTGAGACATAGCTGGCAGCACTTTCTTGAAAAGCACTAACGCTTTGCGGCTAATTAAAGACTGACGTACGCCAGGAACCGCGAGCACAGCTGCGGCGAGAACGTAAATCGCCCAACCAATAACGCCGACAGTACCAGCTACTGTAAGAGCCAGCATGGCTGCGGTGAGTAAGCTAATAGATTTCACGAGAGACATGCGGTGGTAGAGCGTAATGCCTAGCACGATCGCCATCGTGATGATTGAGAGCAAGATGTCCATATATATTTTCCTTTTCAGACTTTATAAGTTTTGTACGTCTGCATGTTAGGTAAGAGGTCTAACCAGTTGGTTTAAGTGTAATCAAAATATTAAGGAAATGTAAAACATAAGATTGGATAAAAAGTGATCTAAGTAGAGTTAAAATTCTAAAGTTGAGATTTGAGTGATGGTTTCATGAGCAAGTTGACAAGTTTATTACCATCACTAATCTAAATCTGTTGGTTCACTATCGACACTAATTCTCGTTTGTGGGTAAACTCAGAGTAATCAAACCCGAGTTCCGGTTTATGAAATGTCCGATACCAAATTGGTATCAGAACAATTTGCTCAGTGAGTCAAGAGCTGACTGAAGCCGAAATAATAAAGAGAACGTCTTATGTACCATGATCTGATTAGAAGTGAATTAAACGAAGCTGCTGAAGTGCTCAACAAATTTTTAAGCGATGACCATAACATTGCGCAAATCGAAGCAGCGGCGAAAATGATTGCTGACTCATTCAAGCAAGATGGTAAAGTATTGTCGTGTGGTAACGGTGGTTCTCACTGTGATTCAATGCACTTTGCCGAAGAGCTAACAGGCCGTTACCGAGAAAATCGTCCTGGCTATGCTGGTATTGCTATTTCAGATCCAAGCCACCTTTCTTGTGTGAGTAATGACTTTGGTTATGACTTCGTGTTTTCACGTTATGTAGAAGCGGTTGGTCGAAAAGGTGACGTACTGTTTGGTCTGTCGACTTCAGGTAACTCAGGTAACATCCTGAAAGCGATTGAAGCAGCACAAGCGAAAGGCATGAAGACGATTGCGCTAACAGGTAAAGATGGCGGCAAAATGGCAGGCCTTGCAGATATTGAAATCCGCGTGCCACACTTTGGTTATGCAGACCGCATTC
>NZ_WXWS01000379.1:0-2699 GCF_009904715.1 Vibrio sp. V42_P2S4T144
ATATATAGGTATGTTTATTATGCTTCCACATCAGTTTTTTAAGCTGTTATCCGATGAAACACGCGTACGTTGTTTAATGCTCGTGGCCCGTGAAGGTGAAACTTGCGTTGGTGATTTGGCGTTTGCTCTACAAGAGAGCCAGCCGAAAGTTTCTCGTCATCTTGCTCAGTTACGATCCAGTGGCATCTTGGTGGATAAACGCCAAGGACAATGGGTGTATTACGAGTTATCACAGCAATTACCAGGTTGGATGCGAAAGTTAATTGAAGACTTAGTGGCATCAAACTGTTTGAAGCAGGAATACCAAGACGACATCACACGCTTACACGATAAAAGTCGTGAGGCTTGCTGTTAACAGCGAATAGAGATTCAAGGTAGAAGATTAGAGGGTAAAACTATGACAATTAAAGTAGGAATTAATGGCTTTGGCCGAATTGGTCGCTTAGCGCTGCGAGCGGCATTTGATTGGCCAGAATTGGAGTTTGTGTTAATCAACGATGTCGCAGGTGACGCAGCTACGCTTGGTCACTTATTAGAATTCGATTCAGTGCAAGGTCGTTGGCATCATGGAGTTCAGGTCGAAGGCAGTGAGCTCGTCATCAACGGCAAGCGTGTCGCCACGACTCAACAACGCGATATCGATGCGGTGAACTGGTCTGATTGTGATGTTGTGATTGAAGCGACAGGCGTACATCGCAAAACATCATTCCTAAACAAATACCTAGAGCAAGGCGTGAAACGTGTCGTGGTAAGCGCACCTGTGAAAGAAGAAGGTATTGCGAACATTGTGGTGGGCGTGAACGACCATATTTTCGACCCTGAAAAACATCGTATCGTGACAGCAGCTTCGTGTACGACTAACTGTATCGCACCTGTGGTTAAAGTCATTCATGAGAAATTGGGTATCGAACAATCTTCTTTTACGACCATTCACGACCTGACGAATACGCAAACTATTTTGGATGCGCCACACAAAGATCTACGCCGTGCAAGAGCATGCGGCATGAGCCTTATCCCAACCACTACGGGTAGCGCGAAGGCGATTGTCGAAATTTTCCCAGAATTAAAAGACAAAATTAATGGTCATGCGGTTCGCGTACCTCTAGCAAACGCATCGTTAACAGACATCATTTTTGATGTGAAGCGTGATACCACGGCAGAAGAAGTGAATGCACTGTTAAAAGAAGCATCTGAAGGTGATTTGAAAGGCATCCTTGGCTTCGAAGAGCGTCCTTTAGTTTCTATCGATTATAAAGGCGACCAACGTTCAACCATCGTTGATGCGCAATCAACCATGGTTGTGGGTTCTCGTATGGTTAAGATTTACGCTTGGTACGATAACGAAATGGGTTATGCAACGCGCACAGCAGAGCTGGTTCGTAACGTTGGTTTGGCTTAAAAGGGGGTCACAATGTCTCATCCTACATGGCAATTAGATTTGGACTCCGGTGCTTTAATCTTAACACCGTGCCCAGGAACGAAAGGTGTCGATTTGCATGCGTCGTTAGAACAGTTGAAAGAGCAGGGTGTTCAAGCGGTCGTTACTGCACTAGATGATAGTGAATTAGCTGCGAAGAATGTCTCTGCATTGGGTGAAGCCACTCAGCAACTGGGTATGAAATGGTTCCAGATCGAGATTGAAGACGACTGCGCACCAAATGAAGAGTTTGCGACGAAGTGGCAACAAGCCAGTCCGGAACTGCACGCGATTCTTGCTCAAGGTGGCAAAATTGCGATGCATTGCATGGGTGGTTCGGGGCGCACAGGTTTGTTCGCTGCTCACCTACTCCTAGAAAAGGAATGGCAGTTAGAAGATATCGTGCGAGAAGTGCAGGCATTGCGCCCTGGTGCATTTACAAAACCTGTGCAAGTTGAGTACATCGAACGCGTGGCTCAAGACGCTTGATCAGCTTAAATAGCTTTTGGTTCATCATGATCCAAAAGCTAAATTCAAGCTTCTTCAGGATACGACTGTTTACAAAAAATGCCATTAATATTAACTAATGCATTGTTTTTAAGGTGTATTTTTCTTTTCATTGATGTTGGGGCATTTTTTGAAAATCACAGCAACATTGTATTGGTCAATGTTGCTGTACAGGTTAGGAAGTATTTAGAACATGATGATCTAAATGCTTCTATCGCTGTACATATGAGGTCAATATGATTTCTCAATTAAGCAAAAGTATTCGTCAGTACATGTTAGTGACGTTTAACTATTGGAACTTTACGGTGACCGATGGCGCACTGCGTATGCTAGTGGTGCTCTATTTTCATGATTTAGGTTATTCCACGTTAGCTATTGCCTCACTGTTCCTTTTCTATGAATTTTTTGGTGTGGTGACAAACCTAGTTGGTGGTTGGTTGGGCGCAAGGTTAGGCCTAAATAAAACCATGAACATTGGTTTAGCGATGCAAGTGTTTGCGTTGCTGATGCTCGCAGTACCAAATGCATGGCTGACCATTCCTTGGGTGATGGCAGCGCAAGCTCTGTCGGGGATTGCCAAAGATCTGAACAAAATGAGTGCTAAGAGCGCGATTAAAACGCTAGTACCAGACGAACAGCAAGGTGCGCTCTACAAATGGGTAGCGATTTTGACTGGCTCGAAGAATGCACTCAAAGGAGCGGGCTTTTTTGTTGGTGGCTTGCTGCTGTCTTGGGTGGGTTTTCAAAACTCGATGTTTATTATGGCGGGGGGGGT
>NZ_WXWS01000379.1:2885-6295 GCF_009904715.1 Vibrio sp. V42_P2S4T144
AGTGTTTGTTTGCAGCATGATCTGGCTAGAAGCGGACATGGGTAAAGCAAAGAGTAAACCTAAGTTTCGCCAAATATTCTCCAAGTCTGAATCGATAAACATTTTATCCGCAGCACGCATGTTCTTGTTTGGTGCTCGTGATGTGTGGTTTGTCGTTGCTCTGCCTATTTATCTTGGTAGCGTGTTTGGCTGGGATCACTTGTGGGTTGGTAGCTTTCTCGCAGCGTGGGTCATTGCTTATGGGTTTGTGCAAGGCTTTGCGCCGCGTATTACTGGCAAAGCGCAAGGTCGTGTGCCTGATGGTAGTGCAGCATTGGTGTGGGCAGGAATCCTAGCGTTAATTACGGCTGGTATTGCTTATGGTGTGCAAATCGGTTGGCAGCCTGAATTGGTGATTGTGGTAGGTTTGATGATTTTTGGCGCTGTGTTTGCCATTAACTCTTCGCTGCACTCGTACTTGATAGTGAGCTACGCTAAAGGCGATGGCGTCTCGTTGGATGTCGGTTTTTACTACATGGCCAATGCGATGGGACGTTTGATTGGCACGGTATTATCGGGTTGGATCTACCAAGAGGCTGGTCTTGCAGCGTGCTTATGGGTTTCTTTTGCTTTCTTGGCACTGACGACGCTGATTTCAATTAAGTTGCCAAAAGCTAATGTTGCTACTGCGTAACTACCCCCAGTATCGCTATCTGTAGATGGTATAAATGGCTCCAAATCGGAGCCATTTTTGTTTCTTATGCGCCGTTTGCTGTAATCAGATTGTGTCGGTTTGGCATCGAGAGTGAATACTGATGCTTGGTTTTTGGTTCTCGTTAAGTGATTAGAGTGGTGATGAAATCCCCGTTGTAGGTCATTGTTGAGTTAAAAATAAGCAAAAACAGATTGTTAACTATTTCACTGGTTGAGATTTACCCTATGCTATAAACGATAAGCGACTCAAAGTAGGGAAAGGTATGAGAGAAAGGGTTCTGTTTTTTGATTTATTGCGCTGCTTCGCAGCGGTAGCAGTGATCGCCATTCACGTCTTGGCACCGTATCGAAATGAGTTAGGAGTGATTCCATTTGACCAATGGCTGACAGCGGTAGGCGTGAATAGCGTAACCCGCTGGGCAGTGCCAGTTTTTATTTTGATCACCGGAGCGCTAATGCTCAGTGACACTCGACCATTTGACGGTAAGTATTATATCAAAAGGCGTTTGGGCAAAGTTTTAGTTCCATTTCTTATTTGGTCGATGTTTTATGCATACCTTTCAGGTTGGACTTCTCAAGGCTTTGATTTTGAAACCGTAAAAGAGGTATTAAGCAATAGCCCATTCCACGCAACGTATTACCATCTCGGCTTTTTCTATTACTTTATACCACTGTATTTTGTGATTCCGCTGTTTCAATGGATGGTACGCAACGTGGATGACAACGTCTTGTATACCTATCTCGCATTTTGGCTTTTCACCAGCACACTGTTCTTGTTCAAGATTGATGGCCCTTGGAGTAATCAGATGTGGCTTTATATGGGTTACCTTCCACTGGGGTATGTTTTATTTCAAAAGGTACCTTTGAATCGCTCTATGGTGACCTTATATGTTGGGCTAGGACTCGTGGCGTTGGCAGTGACCTTTACGATGGTTGTGACAAATAGCTTAGAGGCGGAGAAGTATACGGTTGGGCGCTGGCTCTCTTATAAAACACTGAATGTGATTCTAGCAGCTTCGATGATTTTTATGATCGGGCGTTACTTTGGTGAAGGCTTATCACCAAAAGTACAAAAAGTGGTAAGTGTGATCAGTCAGCACAGCTTGGGGATTTACTTACTTCACCCTATTTTCTTATGGCCGATGAAAGAGTTCGGTTGGTACACAGGACATCCTGCGTGGGTGATTCCAGTCTGGATCGTTCTAAGTGGAGCTGGAGCCTTGGCGATGAGCTATCTCTTTTCTCGTTCTGCCAAGACTCGTTGGTTACTGCCTTAACGTTTGATAGCGAAGTGAAGGAACTTGTTGCCGCGATAGGTCAGTGTTCCCTTATCTCCAGGTTTGAGTGCATGGTAGTAATGCACTCCAATTTGGAATTCACGCTTTGGACCGATAGAACCACGTTGAACGTAAATCCAATACTCTTGATCGTCTTGACCTGGTGGTGCGTTTGGTATGTCTATCGCTTGTTTATCTAAAACCGTTACCTGCGCGCTTTGCTCTGGAGCGTCTTCGCCCACATAGTGCTTACTATAAAAACGGAAAAACACCCACGCGCCCAAGGCAATAAGGGCGAATAGGGCGACAATAAGTGAGATTGGCATATTAACCTCCAATGTTGTATCGGGTCCCATTCTACAGAACTCGCTGACGAAACGATGAGTTGAGGTAACTTATTCATAATCTAATGAAAGGGACATGAATTTTATTCGGCGCACTTCACGGTTTATCTCAATGGGGACGCGATGAAATCGTTGCTTCATCTGCAAGCTACGTCACTAAAGCTGAACTAAGCAGCTTTCACTTGTCTGGCTATATGCGCTCAAGGGCACAAATTGAAAGTAAAATTGCACTTAACGGCTCGAAAAAGCTCTAAATTTATAGAAGAATAAAAATAATGAACATAGGAAGGGTCTGGTAAGGAGGGTTACGATGTCAGATATTGAAAAAGTAGTCATGCGTACCCGAACGATCGAAAAACTTTTGCGTACTCAGTACCATGCAGAAGGGAAAGGGTTGCACCAACTTATTAATAGTTGTGAAGAACGTTTACCGCATGACGTGATAGCAAAGCTTCGATTCATCGCAACCGTGCGTAACAAAGTGGTGCACGAAGACGATTACAAGCTGGATGATCGTAAAGGCTTTATGGCGGCATGTGATGCTTGTGAAAAAGAGCTGACACCAAGAAGCTCTCGCTTTATTTGGCGTACAGCAATTTTGCTAATGACGTTGATTACGTTGGCCGCTCTTGGTTTCTACTATATGCACTGGGATATTTTGTCTAAGCACATTCAGTAGAGCTATACAGATAAATAAAAAAGGACGCATTTGCGTCCTTTTTTATTTTAAATCATTTGGTTAGTACATCATTGGCAGTGTCATTAAACCCACAACCACTGCAATCATAACCAGCCCTTGTTTTTGAGAAGATGAAATCATAACACTACCCCTTAATCTTTGATGAACTCGATGAATTTAATATAGCACTGTTTTTGGGGTTTGATCAACATATGCTCGTTAATCTTTTCAAAAACCACACTTAACTTGTCTGGTTTTACGTGATTCTGACTAATGAAACTATGTTTTTTGTGCTGTATTTAAAGTGTTCACATTGTTTTATTTCTATCCTTTTTTGTTTTAAGTGTATGATTTTATAATGTTAAATGGTTTGTGATGTTGGCTTTGTAATTGTTTTTTGTTTCGAATGGTATGTTG
>NZ_WXWS01000484.1:0-6287 GCF_009904715.1 Vibrio sp. V42_P2S4T144
CTCCATAGCAGCGATGCAATGAATAACGTTTTATCTATCGGGCATCAAAACAATTGGGAGCAAATGGACAGCCCTGTGTCGAACTCTGAACTCAATTCGCAAGATATCCTGCAAGCTTGGCGTGATTTTGAGTCTAGCTTTTTTGCTGGTGCCTTGCTTTGCCCCAAAGTACCATTTCGTCAGTTGCTTGACCGCTCCGGTTACGAAATTGATGTTCACAAAAAGGCCGGCGTTTCTCCTTCCGTTGCAATGCGTCGCATGACGGTGGTCTCGCCTTACCCTCATTGGCACTATTTTGATGCCTATGGCCCCGGCAAGTTAAAAGCAGTGTATCGAGGAAATGGTATTCCATTGCCTTGGGGCAACATGCGCAAAGTAAACGACCCTTGCCAGCACTGGGCGGTATTCCGACGCCTTTCCCAGCCTTTGGATACCAGTTCAGCGCAAATTTCGATTTTAAATGTTGGCGACGAGCCACGTATCTACTGCTGCGAATCGGTCAACGTATTTGACCCTGCGGGAAATAATCGCGTGCTATGTGCCGGTATTGATCTTAACCCTGCTATTTCTGCACAAGGTGGCGATGCCGTTTCCATAGCGGAAGAACTTAAGTCCCTTTGTGTCGCTTCCGGCGGAAGTAGTGTTATTCCTCCCCACATCAAAAAAGACTTAACGACTATCGCTAAGATATTAAACATCAACTGGATAGAGCGCGGGATTCAAACCCAAGCAAGGTTGATCTGCTCCAGAGGGGCGGTTTGTCCAAGACAACCTAGTTGTTACAGCAAGTGCGGAGAAGCTGATGAGACGGGCAGCGACGTGAATATCATCGGGCTTTAGAAAGAAAAAACGCCAATCACAATAAACGTGATTGGCGGTATATACTTGTGAACAATTTGTATTCACTAACAACGTCAGTTGGCTAGGTGACCCTCGGCTTAATAAGGGTCACTCTAAGTAAAGCACGATGCGTGCCAACTTTAAAAAAGCCGTTTTTTAGTAGATCCAGATGCATATCGTTGCTTTATTAACCATTAATTTCGCAAACTGCATTTGCAAAATGCAACATTATGCAAATATGCCACTGAATGCACTGCTAATAACGACTCTCTCAGCAAAGTGTCTGTGAACATATGAAGTCACATACTCTTGTACCTCAATGATGATGAGATTTCGGGCTCCCAACTTTACCATTCTTCTAACCCCTTATTGAAACTGGGTTCAGGCTCATCCGCCATGCTTTTGTTGATACATTCTCTCATCGGCTATTTTCATCATTTGCTCAGGAGATGACATTTGCGGGTCAAATATCGCGTACCCAATACTGGCTTTCAAATAGATAAGCGTTTCATCGTAAATGACGGGCGTAGAGCATAGCGCTAATCGAAGTTTTTGTAGAAGAGACTGAACATTTTCTTCCGTTCCTGGGTGATGGACTACAACTAAGAACTCATCACCGCCCATTCTGGCCACGATGTCTGATTTACGCAGAGAGCTTTTTACCCTTTCAGCCGTAGCGATTAAAACTTTGTCACCTGCGTCGTGACCATAGGTGTCGTTAATGTGTTTAAACCTATCTAGGTCAATATTAATTAAGGCGAAGCTATAACGCTTTTTATAACGTTTCGCTATTTCGAACTGCTGCTTGTAAAACTTCATAAAATAGCGACGGTTTGGTAAATTCGTGAGTTCATCGTGTAAAGCTCTGTCATCTGCAATGGTATACAGTCGATAAATGGCGAACAGCGCGAGGCTAAGTGCGAATATAATGGGATAGCCGATTACTCTAGCTAAATGCAACTGATGCCAAGAGATTTGGCGATCAGCTTTGCCTCCAGAGAAAACCACCATACTCCACCCACCATAAGGAAAATGAACCATCTCTTTTGCATATGCCATGCTATTTACACTTTGCGCGCCAAAGAAAGCATCACCAAATGAGCCACCGCTATCGTAACCACGGATCATTAAAGGGTAACGATACGAGAAATCAATTACGCCGGTTTCTCTCATCAGAGCATCGAAATCAATCACCGCACTGATCACTCCCCAGTAGTCCTGATTCATTGGAGGATCAAGAAAAACAGGCACACGCACGATCAAACCTCGGCCACCTTGAATCAAAGTCACTGGCCCTGCGATGAAAATTTCTTGTACATCCTTGGCTTTTTGCACCTGTACCCACTGCTGTGGCACTGCGCGGTAATCAAGGCCGATTAGGCGCTCATTACCTTGGCGTGGAAATACATGACTAATTACATCATTTTTCGCGATACCGATGATTGTAATATGTTTACTTTTATTTAGGATTCGGTGAGCGGCGATACTCAATTCTTCTTCTTGGTTTTTAGGAAGTAAAGTAATGAGTGTCGCTAAAGTACTGGTTTGGTAGATATCCGCCATAAGTACCGCTTCCAAATTGGAACGGAGAATGGAAAGTTGTTCTTTGGCCTCAACTTGAACTCGCTCTTTGTGAAGCTCTTGCTGGTTTCGATTTAACAGCTCAATAACCCCAATACACAAAGCGAAAAAGGTGAGGAAGAACAATGCAAAATAGCATCGCTTTCTGGGTAAATAACGCATTTTCTCCCCACAACTCGTATACAACTACGAGATTTTTTATTTATTGTTAAAATTCTTATTATCACAAGAATAACCAATCATAATCAGAAAGGTAACAGTGATTGACAACTTTTATGTTTTAGGTGTGAGATGATGCATCAACAAGGCGATTTATTTGGCGGCGATCTATGGCAAGAAGTAGAAAGAGGAAAACTTTATTATGATCCTCATTTTCTTAGCCATCTTGAGGCGGATAATTACTTTGACCAACTTCGAAAGACACTGCCATGGCACCAAGAACACATTACTATGTTCGGCAAGTCAGTACTTCAACCTCGCTTACAAGCGTGGCACGGTGATGCAGCATATACTTACTCAGGCTTAACCATGCAGCCTCACCCTTGGACTCCTGAGTTAACTCAGCTCAAAGTGCGTTGTGAATCAGTTGCTGATGTCACTTTTAATTCTGTTCTCGCTAACTTATATCGACACGGGCAAGACTCAATGGGCTGGCACCAAGATAATGAACCAGAGTTAGGTAGAAACCCTGTTATCGCATCTTTGAACTTAGGTGAAACACGTCGATTTTTGCTTAGAAATTTACATTGTAAAACTGAGATTGAATATGAGCTTTCTCACGGCTCCTTACTGATTATGGCTGGCGAGCTCCAGCATCACTGGAAGCACTGCGTACCAAAAACCGCGAAAACCAAAGATGAACGTATCAACCTGACTTTTAGGCAAATTTTCAACTATTGACTCAGCTTTTACATTCTCAATTAATATTGATGGTAGGTTTAGGTTCAGGACTTCATAGGGAATGGATTTATGCGTATTAAACCTCTTAGCTTAGCGGTCTTACTCTTTTACTCACTTACCTTTGCTGCTCAGGCATCACAGGAAGACGTACCGCTTCTCGATAATACTCAATCAGCGCAGTTGATTCGTAGTACCTACGAACAAGAACTGTTCACTTTCCCGGCGTTTAAAGAGGGCCATTTTGGCTTACGCATGTACCGCCAAACATTAGATGAGAAATATCACGCTGCCATTTGGACCGACATGGCACAAGTAGCCAGCCGGTTAAACCTATTTGCTAATGAAGTCGTTGAACCAGAAGACATCATTCTCTATTCATCTCAAAGGTTGACCACGTATCAAGAGAAAGAAACCGAACGAGGGCAGCGACGCTATACCGTGACTAAACACCATCCTGAGTACCTTTATCTTGGTGTGGATTTGCTTGGCGCAATGGCAAGAGCAAACGAATATGGCCTACAACATAAACAAGACAAAACGCTGAGAAAAATTATTAGGCGCTACGATTTCTCGCGTTACGTTACGGACAAAGAGATGATAGAGGCATGGGCAGCTCAGCTTGCAAACCAAGTCTACTGGCTTCGTCAGCTAGGAGAGCAAGATGTGGTCGAGGAATTCACTCAAACCTTCCGGAACACCTACCCCGACGATAAAGATAAGATGCTTTCAGCTCAGCAGTATTGGAACAAACTCTATGGTATGACGCACATCATCTTTGCCGATTCACAGTATTATCAGGAGCGAGTAAGCGAGAAGAAACACCAATGGATTTATGATTACTTTCGCAACAACATCGACACTATCCTACTGCGCGCCAAAGAAGACGTGATTGCGGAAGTCGGCATTTCGTTTTTGTTAGCAGGCTTGGACCATGATCCGGTCGTAAAGAAGACCCGCCAAGCCATTCGTCATGCAATCAACGCAGAAAAAGGGATGATTCCGTCGGTCGACGGTAACTTTGATCTCAAGTACGGCGAACACCGTAACGTGCTAGCCATCATGCTGCTCGATTGGAAAGGGGTACATAAAGCGCCAACTTATCAAGAGCACCCAGAGGCTTTTAAATCGATACCTTACGGCTTAATGCCCAAGCCTTAGAAATAACAAAACCCGCCATTTAGGCGGGTTTTGAGTGTGGATCTTCAATCTAAATTAGAGAGAGATAAAAATTCCCGCTAAGCAAGCACTCATCAGGTTAGCGAGTGTACCAGCAGCAACCGCTTTTAGGCCTAGACTTGCAACATCTTTGCGGCGCTCAGGTGCCATCACGCCGATAGAGCCCAACTGAATCGCAATTGAGCCAATGTTCGCAAAACCACACAACGCAAAAGTGATAATAATTTGAGTATGCTCAGACAGTGTCGCTTTGTGCTGCACAAAATCGATAAACGCAACAAACTCATTCATCACCACTTTCTGACCAATGTATGAACCCGCAGCTAGAATTTCGTGGCTTGGCACACCAATCAACCACGCTAGAGGTGCAAACAAATAACCAAAAATCGCTTGTAGCGTTACGCCAGAGAAACCAAGTATCTCACCCAAGTTTTCTAGCCCCGTGTTCACCATCGCGATAACACTCACGAAAGCGATAAGCATGGTACCAACAGCAACGGCAACTTTCATACCGCCCATGGCACCGCTTGCTAGCGCATCAATTACGTTGCTTTCTTCTGATTTATCTAGCTCAATATTGTTGTAATCGCTTGGCGTTTGACGCTCAGGAACGATGATTTTTGCCATCATCAAACTACCTGGTGCTGCCATAAAGCTTGCCGCGATCAAGTATTTGAGGTCGACCCCTAAACCAGCATAACCACCAAGCACACTGCCCGCCACTGAAGCCATACCACCAGCCATCACGGCAAACAGTTCAGAGCGAGTCATGTTAGAAAGAAATGGACGAATAAGAAGTGGTGACTCGCCTTGAGATAAGAAAATGTTCCCTGTTGCAACCAAAGACTCTGCTTTACTCGTACCCAAGAACTTCTGGATAGCGCCGCCAATAAATTGAATCACTTTTTGCATAATGCCCAAATAGTAAAGGGCGGAGATAAGAGCACTGAAGAAGATGATGATAGGAAGGACACGGATAGCGAAGATAAAGCCAGAAGAAGCGAGGTCACCAAAGAGGAATTTAATCCCTTCATCAGCAAAGCTGAGTAGCCCCGCGACACCATTACTTAAACTCGCCAGCGCCGCTTGACCCAACGGGAAATAGAGCACCAAAGCAGCAAACCCCATTTGTAGCATCAAGGCGCGAGATACAGTTTTCCAATTAATGGAAGAACGACCCTCAGAAAGTAGGAAAGCACAACCTAGCAGTGCAACAATACCAAATAGACTAAATAGAACACTCATGAGCTGGACCTACTAAACGTTGAAAAAGAAAAAAGAGCCAAAGGAATTGGCAGAAGAAAGGGACAACGCAGCGAGTGATAACTCACTTTTAGATCCAGAATGTAGACAGAACGAATAGTTCGACATCTTATTTTTACCTTATACAAGCAATTGAACGTAGCTGGTCCGGTCCGTGGGGTCATTCACTGCTGGCGAGCATGTTGCTTGGCCTGCTCCATGTGACGGCTTGTATGGGTAAGGGTCCTGAACAACTAAACCCTAATTCCCGCTTAAACGGGACGCAAGTATAGCCAACAAAAAGAGATATTCATCACATTTATTTACGCAAACGTTCAAGCGTTCAAAATTTAGGCAAAAGTACTCTTTTGTCGTCATACTATTAATAAAAGTAAGGGCATAAGGATAGGCGTTGATGGTAAAAAACATAAAAGTGACCAATAAATATGCAATCAAACTCGAAAGAGCCAAAATTCGTCATTTTGCTCTCGCCAACAGGTGGATTTTGGTTATACAATTCGCGTTGCTTCTTTCGAGGCCTCTGAGTA
>NZ_WXWS01000339.1:0-6285 GCF_009904715.1 Vibrio sp. V42_P2S4T144
GGGTCTCAAGCACTTTAGCGGCAGGAGTCGTTAAAACAAACAGCTCAATACGACGGTTTTCGCTAGAATCTGGCTCATCAGGATTAAGCAGCGCTCTATCTGACATACCCGTTACCTGCATTACTCTATCATCCGGCATACCGCCTTCAACTAACGTATTTCTTGCTACGTCTGCTCGAGAGGCTGATAACGCCCAGTTAGATTGACGACCAAAACGCTTTTTAAATGGAATTGCATCTGTGTGTCCGCTGATGATCAGAGGGTTGTTAACACGATGAAATACAGGTGCTAGTGCGAGCAGTAAATCTTCAAAAAAAGGAGTAAGTTCTGCACCACCACGGCTGAACATATGCTGTTTGTAATCATCTTGAAGGACGATACGCAAACCTTGTGGTGTCACCGTGACGTTTACATTTCCCTGCGCATTAATTTGGGCAGTCATTTGCTCAATTACTTTCGCTAGTGCGGCAAGTTGCTCTTGAGTATCGAAGTTACCAGGAATCAAAGAATCAATTTCTGGTCCATCCCCATCACCTTTGAAGTAAGAGCTTACCACATGGTTGGAGTTGTGTTTACTTGGCACAGAAGAGTCCTGTGCCAAGTCGATAGGAGAAATACTTTGTGACGTATCAAATGGGTTGCCGTAACTCTTGTCGAATACGCTTGAACTATGCAAGTGGGCAACAATCGCTTTACGCTCTTCTTTGTCTACCACCTGCATAACCCAAAGTACAAGAAACAGCGCCATTAGGGCGATCATGAAGTCAGCAAACGCGACTTTCCACGCGCCGCCATGAGACGACTCATCATGGCTGTATACTTTGGCACGTTTGAACACTACATGCTCTTGTTTTTGCATTATCCCTCCTGTTCAGCTAACCACTTCTCCATTTGGTTGAATGTTGGTTTGATGTCTAGCTGAATATGTTTACGACCAGCGTCAATGGCGAGCAATGTCGGCTTTTTCGCTACGTAGGCAACCAAGGTTGCACGAACGCACTCAAAAGCAGTCATATTACGTTTTACTCGCTGAGCCATGGCGTTACTTAGTGGATCTAAGCCACAGTAACAACCGAAAATACCAATGAATGTACCAACGAGAGCTGCCGCAACGTGATACCCAATCATAGCGATTGAGCCATCAATAGCTTGCATGGTGATAATGATGCCACCAACTGCTGCAAGAATACCGAAGCCAGGTAGTGCTTCTGCTGTACGCTGTAGTGAGCGTGAAGGTAAAAGCATTTCGTTCTGTATTGCTTCGATTTCTTGCTCTAGCAGTCCCTCTAATTCATGAGGCGACATCTGTCCCATTGCCATTAAACGTAAATTGTCAGTAATGAAAGAAATTAGGCGATGATCTTCTGCGATCGTCGGGTAAGCGAGGAACATAGAGCTTTGCTCCGGAGCCTCAATATGAGAATCCAGAAACTTGTATCCGCGGTTTCTCGCTGTCTCTAGCAAGTTGTTGAGTAGTGCCATTAATTCCATGTAGTACTCATGCTCTTCTGTTGGACCTTTAATGGTCGCTGGCACTTGGCGACGCATTTCTTTTAGTACATGAGGCGGATTACCGATGATCAAAGAACCAGCAGCGGCGCCAATAATGATAAGGAATTCGGCTGGCTGCCAGATAGCACCTAAGCTACCACCGGCCCACATATATCCACCGAAGACGCACACCAGGATAGTGAGCACTCCAAAAAACTTTTGCATCTTGTGACTCCTAAGAGGACATTAATTGGTTGAGTTGTTTCAGCGCTTGTTTGTGAAGCTGACATATACGAGGTGGTGTCAGATCCAATACCAGAGCTATTTCGTGTAAGTTGAGTTCATGTTGATAGAACAGAGTCAGGAGCAGTTGATCGCGCTTAGGTAACTTACCCAAAGCACTGTCTAAACTACGACGAATATGTTCATGTTCCATGCCATCGTATTGTCCGCCAATGTAGCTATCACCGCTGCTCTCCATCAGTTGGTCAAGGCTTTGCATCTCGCCTGCGAGAGCGGCATTTTGGCGGTTGTAATAATCTTGCTCATTCGTCCCTAAAGCCTGGATGATTTCGGCATCCGTTGGCATTCGACCTAACGTTCGAGTGAGATCTCGAGTCACGTCGTTGAGCTCGTGGGCTTGTTGACGAGTCTTACGTGAACGCCAATCTAGTCGGCGTAATTCGTCTAAAATAGCTCCCCGAACTCGACAAACGGCGAAAGCAGGAAAGTGAGGATCGTCAACATCGCCATATCGGCGTCCAGCCTCGACTAGAGCGATAAGGCCTATCTGCTGCATATCTTCAATACTACAGTGAGAAGTGGCATGAACGCGCAGCTGGTTAACTACGCGTTTTACCATGACCTGATGACGTTGTAGCAATGCGTTTTCATCAATTGGTCGTGACGGTGTTGTCACTTCCTCTTCTGTGGTGTAAGTGTCTTGTACATTCATGTCTAACATGGTTGTGCTCCGTTATTGCACAACATATTTAGTCAACAAAACATCGTCGATTTCTCGGACGATGTCTGTTTTAGCAAAAGCGAGTAGAAGCGTTTGCTTCACTTCGTCTTGCAGAATATCGATGGCACCCGCTTGCTGTAACTGATCAAACGTTTTGTCGCTAAACAGTTTTAATAGAGAGTTTTGTACCATAGGCATGTATTCATCGATCTCTTTGATACGCTCTGGACGGCGTGTCTCAATTGCCAGTTCTAGCATCACAAAGTGAGTCTGTTTCTTGCCTTTAACGGTCAAAACGACTTTGTCCAAAGGATGGAAGCTAGGACCTTTACTTGTCGGTTGTTCTGTGACCAAAAAAGACAGTGGAGAGTCTTCGATCAGTGAACCAGAGTCAGGTGACTCTTGAGCGTGTTTGTTTAAGTACCAGATTCCGCCCATAATTGTGACGGCCGAAACGAGGGCACTGGTGATGATCATGGCGATAAACAGGGCGATCATTTGTTGTTTGGTCATAACCTTTTTCCTCGAAGATTCACTAAGCTTGAGTGCTTAGCCAGTGTTCTGAATAGTTAGTTGTTGTCGTGGTTTGGAATGCACCAGATTCTCGTGCGGCGAAAATATTGGCGTCTTCTTCGTTTGCATGTGGGTCATTTCGACCTTGGTTTTGATCAGAGCCAACATTGACATCGACATGAACGAAGTTTTGCTCTTGTAACTCAGTACGCAATCGTTCCGAAACTTGCATTAAAGCTTCTCGTGTTGCTGCGGCATTGGCGTTGATGTGGACACTTAATCGGTCACCTTCAACACGTACAAGTAAATCCAGTTTCCCCAAGTCTGGTGGGTCTAGGCGGATTTTTGCTTCTTGTACATTTTGTTGAGCTTGGAGCGTCACGCGATCATGTAAAACTTGCATCATTTGCTCCCCCCACTTTCCGGCAGTGGTATCAACACGCACCGCTGCCCACTCAGAGCCTTGAGCTTGAACATGACTCGTCGCAACCGGTGAATGTGCAGGTTGTGTTGTAGGAGCTTGTGCTTGAAGTAGAGAGGCGGTTGGTTGCCCTTGAACAGGTTGATTCAAAAGAGTTTGAAACTCAGCACCGGAGATAGGCAAACGCGAACTCGATGAAGTCGGCAGACTTTGCTTCACATCTTGTTTTGATGATGTGTTTAACATGGCGTTAGGCGAATCTTGAGTAACAGACTTAACTTCGCTCGCAGCCATTAAAGATGACGCTTTTCCTAGTTTCTCAGCCTGCTTCTCTGCCATGGTAATCATACCCTGGGTTAAAGCTTGAGCTTGCGCTGCAAGATCAGTCGATTCTGTTAACCCTGGTGTACTGGTCAAGTTGGCATCCGGATCTGAAGCTGAGCGGTCATCAGTATCAAAACCATGACTTTGTACTTTGTTTGCGCTGTTCAAAGTAGAGGCCGTAAGGTGAAAACTCGGTACCGCTGACGCAGAGTTAAAGTCTTGCTCACCATTCTGCTTGTTCACTGATTTAAAACCATGAGAAAAGCCGTGTACCGAGTTCGCTTGCTTGATGTGACCCTCATTGTTAGCTGGCGAATTACCCGAGTGCTGAGTTGAAGAAGGTATGATCATTGAGTTAGCTCCATGGTCATTGCTAATTGATAGGCCATAGCGCGTTCTTGATGGTCATTGACCATGTTCATCTCTTTTTTCAACTCGTTGGTCGACTTCTCTAATACTGCGAAGGCATTAGCGTGCACTGTTTTCGCTCGCTGGATTTCAGGTGCAAGCTTAGGATCTTTCAAAAAAGGCTTGTGACTGATCAAAAGCTCTCGCAACTGCAAGTCGTACCGCTTGAGCGCATGCCAATCGGCCGTTTTTGCGGCGAACTGGATGAGCTGAGATAAATGACGGAATCGCTCTGGCGATACTTTATGCTTGTTGTCCAAAATTCATCCAACCTTCACGAATGTTACCCATTACACGCTCAACGTTAACCAAGCGATTTGCATCGTTTTGCACGCTAGCGTAATAAAGTTCGACTTGGCAGAAGTCATACAGCTGGCGTAGGTTTTCCGCAACTTCACCGCCGTTTTCATCATCTAAAGCACTTGTTAGTCCAATCAAGATGTTCATGCATTTGTTGATTCCATTCCCTTTCTCGGCCAAACGATTTGCGGCTAGGTGGCCGCGAATACGTTCAACTTCATCGAGTAGGCCATCGATTAACATGATGACCAATTGGTGTGGATTTGCTGCTGCCGCTTGAGCGTCGAGATCGACTTGTTGGTACGAATCGTAACCAGAATCCATAAGCATGAATATTTCTCCTAAATTTGGAACCAAATGTCTTATTTTTGAGCATTAAACATGGACATGGTTTGGTTCATTTGGGTCATAATTGAATTCATTTGAGTGAATTGTTTGAGATAGCGGTTGTACGACATTTCGTACTTACGCTCTAAATTGGTTTGTTTATCTTTGATTCGGTCTAAGCTTGACTGTATTGCGTCTTTACGCGTGCTGAAGGTACCTGATGAGAACTTCAAGAAAGGCTCTACCATCGCGTCAAGAGAATCTAGCAAAGCGTCATCCCCATTAAACAACGCCTCTAAGCCTGCGCTGTTTGTTTGTTGAGCTTCTTTGAACTTTTCTTGATCAACTTTCATTTTACCGTTGCGGTCTAGGCTCACGCCGATTTCGCTTAGGCGCATACCATTGTGTTCACCTCGGATTAACCCCGTTAACTGACTCTCAATAGAACGCAATGTCGAGTCGCTAGCGAGCACGCCGCGTTTCTGATCTTCACCGCCAATTTGGGTGTACTGATCGATAGTAGAAACAAGGGCATTGTAGGTTTCCACAAACTTATCTAGTTGTTCTTTAGTGCCTTCGCTATCAGCTCCAATTTTTAAACCGATTGGCGAATCTCCCGCGGCTTGCGGTTTAGATACGGTAATGTCAACACCGTCGATGACACCTTCAAAAGTATTACTTGCGTTGGTTAGTTTCAGGCCTGAGTCTTTTGCACCTAGCCACATAACCGCATCTTGCGGAGCGTTAATTTGCTTGAGGTTGGTGAAGGCGTCTTCAAACCACGCTTGGCCAGTACCCGCTGCAGATACGTTGATCTTATTTTCGACACCAGTCTCAGTGCTCGATAGCATAAAGTGTGTTTGACCATTCGAGCGAACTAGAGTGGCGTTAACGCCAGGGTTATCCGTGTGATTGTTAATCGCACTGGCTAAATCGCTGATCGTTGCAGTGCCGTCACCATTAACATCAACGGAGGACAAGTCTAGAGTCATTGTTTCACCGTTGATGGTGAATTCTAAAGATCCAGTTGTTGGTACTTCTGTCGTTGCCTCAAGGTCTGCAGGCATACCTGTAGATACTTGATGCGCCGTTGCCACTTTTTCTACAAAAATCTGATAGTTACCCGTTAGCGCTTTAGCATCCGCGTTTGCAGTAAAGTTACCTTCTTGAGAGAGTGTCGCACTGTTTTTGATGATGCTGTTTGTGCTGTTATTCATCTCTTTCATTGCAGTACGAAAATCACGTAGTGCGCTTTCAACTTTATTAAAAGCTGACAGTTGTGACTGGTACACATTAGCTTGCGCTTGGTAACGGTTTTTGAATGGGTTTGTGTCCAATTGTGCGAATTGGGTTGCCATTTTTACTGGGTCTAAAGAACTCATGAGGTGTGCTCCTCTCATCTCTTATTGGCTTGAATACTTTGAATGCTACGCCTTAGTTTAATTATCAGTGGCAAGATGCGTGCCGTATATTAAATTCAATTAAAACAAAGGTTTAAAGCTATTTTGTTTTCTTGGGAGGAAGTGGTGTTTCCACC
>NZ_WXWS01000553.1:0-6265 GCF_009904715.1 Vibrio sp. V42_P2S4T144
GAGAACAACATGCCCTAATGTCTCACATGTTATCGCCGTACCGTCAGAAACATAGAACACATCACGACTTTGGTTATTTATTTGCATTTCTGTTTAATTTTTCAAAATCTTTTGAGTAGGATGGTACACATAATATTAATAAATCAGTTTGGCTTTCAGTTAGGTTCACCACAGCTTTAAAAATTCTTTTGAATTTTTTTCAGCCAGAACGTAATCGTTTGCCTTTGATATCAATCTAAATGAAGCAATGTATGGTCAACGTGTAATAACAGCCAACATGCGATTGTTTAGATCGATTTAAGTCCCCCTACTAAGCTGCAATGTTTCTGGAGAAAGACATGCAAAAGAACACCCTCTGGTTCAATGGCCTATCCATGGATGATGTCGACAAAGTCGGCGGTAAGAATGCTTCACTTGGCGAAATGGTTTCTAACCTAGCAAACGCAGGCGTTTCTGTACCAAATGGTTTTGCGACAACCTCATACGCGTTTAACCAATTCCTTGACCACGAAGGTTTGGATGAGCGTATTCACCAATTACTCGATGAACTAGACGTTGAAGATGTAGAAGCTCTGCGTAAGACAGGTGCAAACATTCGTCAATGGGTATTAGAGGCCCCTTTCCCTGCGGACCTTGAACAAGAAATTCGTGAAAATTACCAAGAACTGATCGAAGGCAATCCTGAGCTTTCAGTCGCAGTCCGTTCATCTGCTACGGCAGAAGACCTACCTGATGCTTCTTTTGCTGGTCAGCAAGAAACGTTTTTGAACGTGAAAGGCATCGACGCAGTACTAGAAGCAACTAAGCACGTTTACGCTTCTCTATTTAACGACCGTGCGATTTCTTACCGCGTTCACCAAGGGTTCGACCACCGTGGCATCTCGCTATCTGCGGGTATCCAACGTATGGTGCGTTCAGATAAAGCCTCGTCGGGTGTTATGTTTACACTAGACACTGAATCGGGTTTCGACCAAGTTGTCTTCATCACCTCTTCATGGGGTCTAGGCGAGATGGTCGTTCAAGGTGCAGTAAACCCTGACGAGTTCTACGTTCACAAGCCAATGCTTGAAGCAGGCGAACACCCAATCGTTAAGAAAACATTTGGTTCTAAGTTGATCAAAATGATCTACTCAGATAACCAAGAAATCGGCAAACAAGTTGATATCGTTGATACTTCTGATGAAGAGCGCAACACGTTCTCATTGAACGACGACGAGATCAAAGAGCTCGCAAAACAAGCAATGATCATCGAAAAGCACTATCAGCGTCCAATGGACATTGAATGGGCAAAAGATGGCATTGATGGCAAGCTGTACATTGTTCAAGCGCGTCCTGAAACCGTATGTTCACAAACGGAACAAAACGTGATTGAGCGCTACGAGCTACAAAACAAAGCGGATGTTTTGGTTGAAGGTCGTGCAATCGGTCAGCGCATCGGTAAAGGCGTGGTTCGCTTGGTTGACTCTCTGGACCAAATGTCTTTAGTCCAAGAAGGTGACGTGCTAGTTACAGACATGACTGACCCAGATTGGGAACCAGTGATGAAAAAAGCATCTGCAATCGTAACCAACCGTGGTGGCCGTACTTGCCACGCTGCCATCATCGCTCGTGAGCTTGGTATTCCTGCAATCGTTGGCTGTGGCGATGCGACAAGCAAGTTAACCGATGGCGCAACCGTGACCGTATCTTGTTCAGAAGGTGAAACGGGCTACGTTTACCAAGGTGAACTTGAGTTTGACGTAAAACGCTCTTCTGTTGATGAACTGCCACTGCTACCAACAAAAGTGATGATGAACGTGGGTAACCCTGATCGCGCGTTTGACTTCGCACAAATTCCAAATGAAGGTGTTGGTCTTGCTCGTCTTGAATTCATCATCAATAAGATGATTGGTATCCACCCGAAAGCATTACTTAACTTTGATGCACAAAGCGATGAGCTAAAAGCAGAAATCACTCAGCGTATTCGTGGTTACAAAGATCCTATCGATTTCTACGTAAGCAAGCTGACAGAAGGTATCGCAACCATTGCTGCGGCATTTTGGCCGAAACGCGTTATTGTTCGTATGTCTGACTTTAAGTCTAACGAATACAGCAACTTGGTTGGCGGTAAAGCATACGAACCGCATGAAGAAAACCCAATGCTTGGCTTCCGTGGCGCGTCTCGTTACATTTCTCCAGTGTTTGAAGACTGCTTCGAGCTAGAAACTCAAGCAATCAAACGCGTTCGTAACGAAATGGGTCTGAAAAACGTTGAAATCATGATCCCATTTGTTCGTACACCAAGCGAAGCAGCATCAGTGATTGATTTGCTAGCGAAGTTTGATCTGCGCCGTGGCGATCAGGGTCTTAAAGTCATCATGATGTGCGAACTGCCATCCAACGCGGTCCTTGCCGATGAGTTCTTGAAGTACTTTGATGGCTTCTCGATTGGCTCAAACGACATGACTCAGCTAACGCTTGGTCTTGACCGTGACTCTGGCGATGTCGCACATCTATTTGATGAGCGCAACCCAGCGGTTAAGGTGATGCTTCAAATGGCGATTGATGCGGCAACAAAAGCAGGCAAATACGTTGGTATTTGTGGTCAAGGCCCATCAGACCACGACGACTTAGCGGAATGGCTAATGGATCAAGGTATTAGCTCTGTATCACTAAACCCAGATACGGTTATCGATACTTGGTTAAAACTCGGTAAAGTTAGCAGCAAGTAACACACGATAAACTCTAGCCCTCACACTCCCCTTGTGAGGGCTTTGTTATTCACACGTCATTTCACAATCAGTTCGTGATTCCTCTCTCAAGTTCGTCATTTAGTCAATTTCATTATCAAAGTCTGATGACCTAAAATGAATGGTATATCGATAACTCCAGAGAGAATTTGATGAAAAAGCCTATCGCACTCCTTACTACATTGATGCTCCTGGCATCCCCTGCTTATGCCGATTGGGATGAAATTTCCAATAAAATGTCTGAGCTTGGCGACGCAGTTTCTGATACTGCACAAGATGCTTGGGACGACACCAAAGCGTTTTCAAAACAAGCGTGGCAAGATTTCACGAACTGGTCCGAGGAAGCGATCAATACCGCAGGCGAATGGACGGAAGCCAGCATCGAGAAAAGCAAAGAATGGATAGATGCTGCCGACAAAAAAATTGATGAGCTGATGGAAGGCGATACGCCAGAAGAAGCTCGCCAAGCCGTGGACTTAATGGCAGATAGCGCTTTGCTCAAGTTATTTAATGAAAAGCCGGAGGCAAAAGCTATTTACGACAACGCGTACGGCTACGCGGTCTTTGATTCTCGTAAATTATCTTTGCTGTTTCACACCAACTCAGGGTCAGGAGTCGCAGTGAATAAGGAAACAGAAGAACGCACTTATATGAATATGTTTGGTTTGGGCGTTGCACTTGGGGCTGGCGGCAAATTTTACCAACAAGTGGTTCTGTTTGAGAGCAAAGAAGACTTTGATACGTTCGTCAACGAAGGATGGGAGGCCACAAGTGAAGCCTCTGCTGTTGCGGGCGAAGATTCAGAGCAACTTTCAAAACAATTTAACAGCGGCGTCGCCGTCTATCAGTTGAACGCTAAAGGTTTGCTCATCGATGCTAACGTGTCTGGTTCTAAATATTGGGTTAACGAAGAGCTCACTAACTCGCAGTAATGCATAGCAACTAATCGCTTAAATAAAACCGTTGTTATGCACCCTTATCAATAAGTTAACGGGGATATGATTCCTCAAAACTGAGCACTTACGCAACTTTCTCTATGGAAGTCACCAGAAGATGGCGACTTCCCTTTCTCGTTGGATTGCTTTTGGTTATGCTTGCGCAAAACCACCTGCAATTCGGTATCCCATGCCTGACAATAACTTTAATAATCTGCTAGCAGAAGCAATTTCTGCTCTTAACACGCCTAACTTTACTCCTAAACTTATGCGTGTCATTCGCACTCTTTTTCATTTTGATTGCGCAGTTATTTTAGGTTACCGAGAAGGTAAACATCCTATTTATCTCTACGACTCAATTGAGAACGAGCGAGAGTTACTTTTTCAACGCTACCTTACTGACTCATTTCAAAATGACCCTTTTTTTCTCAAACTAAACGAAACAAAGCAACAAGGCGTATTTACGCTCAAAGACGTGGCGCGTAAAGGCGTTGATTTTACTTCCTACTGCGAACAGTTCTACCATCAGACCGGGTGGAAAGACGAACTGAGCATGCTAGTCGAAGTTGAATCTGGCCGTTGGGTCATGCTGTACTTCGGGTATATGAATGATGGAAAATACTTTTCTCAGCAACAAATCAATAAGCTAAAGCCCTATTTCCCGATAATTCAGTCGCTTTGTCAGCAGCATTGGAAACAAACGGAATTTACCTTTTCTGAGCCTGTTTTTGCACAGAGTGCTTATTCTGGCAGTATGCGATTAGCCATTGAGCAAGCTTTAGCAACGTTTGGCGTAGAATCACTCACCCGTCGCGAACAAGAGGTGGCTTCGCTTCTCGCTCAAGGGTTTGACACCAAAGAAATTGCCGCGCGGTTACACTTAGTTCAAGGCACGGTCAAAAATCATCGAAAGCGAATTTACTCGCAATTAAATGTGTCTTCATTGAGTGAGTTATTCCAGCTTTTCCTCAATCACCTCATTCTCCATTCAAGATAAAAAACTGTCCCTTAAGGGATATATCGAGAAAAGGTGTCGCGTTTTAGTCTGAATGTAACAACCACTAAGACAGACAAGAAGAATGACGACACCATTACTGCAAGATTTACAAGATCGTGGCTTGATTGCACAAGCCAGCGATTTGGAAGAAATTCAGACACTTCTCTCACAGCCACAAACCGTTTACTGCGGCTTCGATCCTACAGCTGGCAGTTTGCATATCGGCCACCTCGTGCCTTTGATTATGCTTAAGCGCTTTCAAGATGCCGGACACCAAGCTGTTGCCTTGATTGGCGGTGCAACGGGCATGATTGGCGACCCAAGCTTTAAAGCGACTGAGCGCAGTCTGAACTCAGAAGAAATCGTCTCAGGCTGGGTTAACGATCTTTCTAATCAAATTCAGCAGTTGATGAACCACCAACTGACCAAGCCGATGATCATGGTGAACAACGCTGACTGGATGAAAGCGATCAATGTGATCGACTTCTTCCGCGATGTGGGTAAGCACTTCTCGATCAATACTATGGTCAACCGAGAATCGGTAAGACAACGCCTGCAACGACCTGACCAAGGTATCTCCTTCACCGAATTTAGCTACGCCCTACTGCAATCGTACGATTTTGCCGAGCTAAACCGTCGATACGGTTGCCGTTTGCAAATCGGTGGCAATGACCAATGGGGAAACATCGTCAGCGGGATCGATTTAACTCGCCGTCAAAATGGTGAGCAAGTATTTGGCTTAACTCTGCCGCTGATCACCAAATCCGATGGCACCAAATTTGGCAAAACTGAAGGTGGTGCAGTATGGCTAGATCCTAGCAAGACCTCTCCTTACGCGTTCTACCAGTTCTGGCTTGGCGCAGAAGACGCCGACGTTTACCACTTCTTGCGTTACTACACATTCTTGAGCTGCGAAGAAATTGCCAGCATTGAAGCGCAAGACCAAGCAAGCCAAGGTAAGCCACAAGCACAACGTATTCTCGCTGAAGAAATGACGCGATTTGTTCATGGCGAAGAAGGCCTAGCCAGTGCCGAGCGTATCACTCAAGCTTTATTCAGCGGTAATGTGCAACAACTGAGTTTGGGTGAATTAAAACAGTTGGAGTTGGATGGTTTACCAAGCATTGAGAGCACACAACAAGATTTGGTTGAGCTGTTGATTGAGTCGGGCTTAGCAAGTTCGAAGCGTGTTGCACGCGAACACATCAGCAACAACGCCATCAGTGTAAACGGTGAAAAAGTGGCGGCTGATAACCCGAGTTTAAGCTTCCCACTGTTTGATCAATATTGGTTACTGCAACGCGGTAAAAAGCACTTCTGCCTCGTAAAGCGTGCCGCGTAGCAACACTCGCAGTACAAAACCTATAAAAAAATTCCCCTCACCACTTTCGTGATGAGGGGAATCCAAATTTGAACGATTTTAAGCCTAACAATAGGCAAAGACGTTGCTTATTGCGTTCTTAAACGTTGCCAGTACTTTTCGTAAATCGCTAACGTTTCTGCGCCAACATCATTAATAAACTCGCCTTTTTTCATGTCTTCTGATGAAGGGAAAATAGTACGGTTATTTTTCAACTCTTCTGGCAATTTGTCACGCCCAGCGT
>NZ_WXWS01000064.1:0-6203 GCF_009904715.1 Vibrio sp. V42_P2S4T144
GTTCTATCTCATTCCATTTATATTTTTATGTAGGGTATGAATTCATCTTAAACAGAGAAAAAGCGTGCTCAACAAAAATCAATCTGTTTCATATTGAAACAAAAACTTCGGCATTATTGTTTCAATATGAAACGAAAAACGACAAATTTTCCTGAATAGTGATCGTCGCCATAAAGCATGCTGATGCTTATTACTTCTGACAGTCGGTTTGACACAGAGGTCATAAAAGCATGGAACAAAACCAGAGATATCCTTCACCACTTACCACACCAAACCTAATATAAACCTTATCCCTACAATGGATATTCATTGCACTCCAAAACACACACAAAAAAGGTTAAAGGTTTGAATTATGGACAAAATTATTATCAGCCCAAGCAAATACGTCCAAGGTGAACAAGTACTTACATCTATCGCTCACTATGTGAAAACATTGGGTGAACGTCCGTTAGTAATTGCCGATGAGTTCGTGACTAACCTGGTTGGTGATGACGTCAAACAAAGTTTTGCTGACGAAAAGCTTCCACTCACTATGAACATTTTTGGTGGCGAATGTTCGCGCGTTGAGATTGAACGCATCACGGACATTTGTGCCACTCAAAAGCACGATGTCATTGTCGGTATTGGTGGTGGTAAAACGTTAGATACAGCAAAGGCTGTTGCGTTTTACACAAAAATTCCTGTCGTGGTGGTTCCTACGATTGCCTCGACTGATGCGCCAACCTCAGCGCTTGCGGTGATATACACACCTGAAGGTGAATTTGCAGAATATTTGATGATCCCTAAAAACCCAGACATGGTCATCATGGATACGTCAGTCATCGCCAAAGCCCCTGTTCGCTTACTTGTATCGGGGATGGGCGACGCGCTTTCCACCTACTTTGAAGCTCGTGCCAACATGACTTCTGGTAAGGCAACAATGGCTGGTGGGTTAGCGACGCGTTCAGCACAAGCGCTTGCGAAACTTTGCTATGAAACCTTGCTTGAAGATGGTGTAAAAGCAAAAGCTGCAGTAGAAAATGGTGTGAGCACCAAAGCGGTAGAAAACATTATTGAAGCCAATACATACCTTAGCGGTATCGGTTTTGAAAGCAGTGGTCTAGCGGGTGCTCACGCTATTCATAACGGCCTAACTAAGCTTGAAGAGTGTCATCATCTCTATCATGGTGAGAAAGTCGCGTTCGGCACACTAGTTCAGCTGGTACTAGAAAACGCAGCGATGGAAGATATTAATACGGTTCTTGCATTCTGCCGCTCTGTAGGTCTACCAACCAACTTATTTGATATGGGCGTTAAAGAGCTTAACCACGCTAAGTTGCGCGAGGTCGCCGAAGCCTCAACGGCCGAGGGAGAAACCATCCACAATATGCCATTCCCAGTGACGGCAGAAAATGTCTACTCTGCAATTCTAACCGCTCACCAGTTGGGTCAATAACTCACCCCCTTAAAGTGGGCTTAAATAAAAAAGCGGCACATACTCTCGCATGTGCCGCTTGGATTTTTGCTGTTAAGCGTAATTACTCAACCGTTACCGCTTTCGCCAGGTTACGTGGTTGGTCTACGTCCGTACCTTTGATCAGTGCTACGTAGTAAGACAGCAATTGCATTGGGATGGTGTAGTAGATCGCCGCCGTGATTTCACTAACGTGAGGCATCGTGATGATCTTCATTGTTTCATCGCCTTCGAAGCCTGCGTCTGCATCTGCGAATACATACAGAAGACCGCCACGCGCACGCACTTCTTCAACGTTTGATTTTAGCTTTTCAAGTAGGTCGTTGCTTGGTGCAACCACAACAACAGGCATGTCAGCATCAATTAGAGCCAGAGGACCGTGTTTTAGTTCACCCGCCGCGTACGCTTCTGCGTGGATGTAAGAGATCTCTTTCAGTTTTAGAGACGCTTCCATCGCGATTGGGTAGAACTCGCCACGGCCTAGGAACAATGTGTGGTGCTTGTCTGCAAAATCCGTTGCTAGTGCTTCAATTTCTTTCTCGAAAGAAAGTGCCGCGTTGATTTGCTTAGGAAGTGCGTGTAGCGCTTCAACAATCTCTTTTTCTTTCTCTTTGCTAATGCGACCTTGCTCTTTACCCAGTGCCGTTACCAACATAAGTAGTGCAGAAAGTTGAGTCGTGAACGCTTTGGTTGAAGCCACACCGATTTCAACACCAGCGCGAGTCATGAACGCAAAATCTGATTCACGAACCAGAGAAGAGCCCGCTACGTTACAGATGGTCATCGCCGCCATGTAACCTTTCTCTTTTGCTAGGCGAAGTGCTGCTAGGGTATCAGCGGTTTCACCAGACTGAGACAACGTGATCAATAGGCTGTTTGGACGAGTCACAAACTTGCGGTAACGGAATTCAGACGCAATTTCTACATCACAGCTAACGCCTGCAATGTCTTCAAACCAGTAACGTGCCGTCATACCTGCGTTGTAAGACGTACCACACGCCACGATTTGTACGTGTTCTACTTTGCTTAGAATGTCTGCCGCGTGCACACCGATCGCGTCTGTCACAACAGAGTCTGCCGTGATACGACCTTCCATTGTGTTGATCAACGCTTTAGGTTGCTCATAGATTTCTTTTTGCATGAAGTGACGGTATTGGCCTTTATCACCTGCATCATGCTCTGCGTTAGATTCAACAATTTCACGCTCAACTGGCTCACCCGTTGCATCAAACACAGTGACTTCACGGCGAGTAATTTCTGCTACGTCACCTTCTTCTAAGTACATGAAACGGCGCGTAACGTTAAGTAATGCAAGTTGGTCAGACGCTAGGAAGTTTTCACCTACACCAAAACCGATCACGATCGGGCTGCCTGAACGCGCTACTACGATGCGTGAAGGATCTTTGCGATCCAACGCTACCGTGCCGTATGCGCCTTCAAGTTGTTTTGCTGTTTTTTGTACCGCTTCTAATAGCGTTTCTGAAGTACGAAGTTCCCACTCAACCATGTGTGCGATAACTTCTGTATCCGTTTGCGATTCAAACACGTAGCCACGAGATTGAAGCAGCTCACGCAGCTCTTCATGGTTTTCGATGATGCCGTTATGTACCACTGCGATATCACCAGACATGTGTGGGTGAGCATTGATTTCAGAAGGTTCACCGTGCGTCGCCCAGCGAGTGTGCGCAATACCAGTTCCGCCGATCACTTTTGCTTCTTCTACTGCATCAGCCAATTCTTGTACTTTACCCAAGCGACGAACGCGCGTTAGGTTTGATTCGCCATCAACAACCGCAACGCCAGCAGAGTCGTAACCGCGGTACTCTAAGCGGCGTAGACCTTCAACCAAAATTTCTGCAACATCTCGTTGTGCTACTGCACCTACGATTCCACACATGTGTTTATCTCCGTTTGTAGTTTTGTTCTTCCCTAGCCATGATTTCAAATAGAGGCAGCAAGCAAAGGCCTTTATCCAGAGGGAAGTAAAATATGAAACTGATTACATTATTGGGCGCAAATGACTTTCACGCCATGTTGTTCAATCTGTACTTTATGCTCTGCTTGGATATCTGCATCGGTCACCAACACATCAACTTGATGCCAAGCGAGCTCTAAGTTTGGGATCTTACGGCCGATTTTTTCGGACTCGATCATTACGATCACTTCACGTGACGCTTCTGCCATTACCTTACTTAAGCCAACCAATTCATTAAATGTCGTGGTTCCACGCTCGAGATCGATGCCATCCGCACCGATGAATAATTGGTCAAAGTCGTAAGCTCGTAATACAGATTCGGCCACTTTGCCTTGAAAGGACTCTGAGTGCGTATCCCAAGTACCACCAGTCATCAGCAGTGTCGGTTCGCTCTCTAATTCATTTAGGGCGTTAGCAACATGCAACGAGTTGGTCATGACCACTAAGCCACGTTTGTCATTCAACTGTTGAATCAGCGCGGCAGTCGTGCTGCCACTGTCGATCACGATGCGATTATGATCGCGAATCAATGATGCAGCTGCTTTTGCTAAGCTTAACTTTCGAGTCGAAACATTAGCACCCAATTCTTCGTGAATGACTTCCTTTGGGATAGCAATCGCACCGCCATAGCGGCGTAGAAGTTGGCCGTTTTTCTCTAAAGAAGCTAAATCCTTTCTAATCGTGACCTCTGAGGTTTCGAATTTCTGAGCAAGTTCATCAACGCTGACTTCTCCTAGTTCAGAAACCAAGTTAGATATGGCGTGTCTTCTTAATTGAGTATTTCGTTTCGACATTTAAGTTTTGATTTTAAGTTTCGATGTGAAACTTATTATAGTCAAACCGAAACTTTTAAGTCCATTTATTTCGATCCAAAAAATTAATATTTCTCGATAAAACCTTGTCCTAAGACAATTCTTAAACAGTGATATTGGATTCATTCAGTGGTAGAATTCGCCACCGAAAAGAAAAAAAATTACAGAATTGAAGGCTATTTTTTTGCAACTTTCTGCATATAAAGTGGGATTAGTCACAAAAAGGTAACCAAAATCGCCGATCTTTTAGTCATAAAATGACTAAACTTGGTGAAAGACTTTCAGAATCTGAAGTTCTAATAATGAGACGAAAAATCGGTGGGTGACAGGTACTAAATGTCATCAAAAACGTCCTGACTTCAGAGTAAATAACCGACTTTCAAATTGTAACTATACTTACCGGAGAGTATCTTCCATGAAAAAGACCAAAATCGTATGTACGATTGGCCCTAAAACAGAATCTGTAGAGAAGCTAACTGAACTAGTTAACGCAGGCATGAACGTAATGCGCCTTAACTTCTCTCACGGTGACTACGAAGAACACGGCACTCGTATCGCGAACTTCCGTAAAGTAATGGAAGCTACTGGCAAACCACTAGCAATTCTTCTAGATACTAAAGGTCCAGAAATCCGCACTATCAAGCTAGAAGGCGGTAACGATGTTGATCTAGTAGCAGGTCAAGAATTCACTTTCACAACTGACACTTCAGTTGTAGGTAACAAAGATAAAGTTGCAGTAACTTACGCTGGTTTCGCAGCCGACCTAAACGTAGGTAACACTATCCTAGTAGACGACGGTCTAATCGAGATGGAAGTTATCTCTAAGACTGAAACTGAAGTTAAATGTAAAGTTCTTAACAACGGTGCACTAGGCGAAAACAAAGGTGTTAACCTTCCTGGCGTTTCTGTAAACCTACCTGCACTATCTGAAAAAGATAAGAACGACCTTAAGTTTGGTTGTGAGCAAGGCGTTGACTTCGTAGCAGCTTCTTTCATCCGTAAAGCGTCTGACGTTCAAGAAATCCGTGAAGTACTTGCTGCAAACGGCGGCGAGAACATCCACATCATCTCTAAGATCGAAAACCAAGAAGGTGTTGATAACTTCGACGAGATCCTAGAGCTTTCTGACGGCATCATGGTTGCTCGTGGTGACCTAGGTGTTGAAATCCCAGCTGAAGAAGTAATCTTCGCTCAGAAAATGATGATCGAGAAGTGTAACCGTGCACGTAAGATGGTTATCACTGCAACTCAAATGCTTGATTCTATGATCAACAACCCACGTCCTACTCGTGCGGAAGCAGGCGACGTTGCTAACGCAGTAATGGACGGTACTGACGCAGTAATGCTTTCTGGTGAAACGGCGAAAGGTAAATACCCTGTTGAAGCGGTAACTATCATGGCTCAAATCGCGAACCGTACTGACTCAGCGCTAAAAGCTGAACTAGGTTCTCGACTAGACAGCCCACGTCTTCGCATCACTGAAGCAGTATGTAAAGGCGCTGTAGACACAGCTGAGAAACTAGCTGCTCCACTTATCGTTGTTGCAACTGAAGGCGGTAAGTCTGCACGTTCAGTACGTAAGTACTTCCCAACTGCAAACATTCTAGCGCTAACAACTAACAAGAAAACTGCTGCACAGCTAGTTCTAACTAAAGGTGTTACTCCTGTAGTTGTTGATTCAATCGAAAGCACTGACGCATTCTACGTAGCGGGTAAAGAACTTGCTCTAGAATCAGGTCTAGGTAACAAAGGCGATATCGTTGTTATGGTTTCTGGCGCTCTAGTTGCTTCAGGTACTACGAACACTGCTTCTGTACACGTGCTATAAGACTGAACTTTTAACACTTCAGTTTCTTGAGAAGGAGGGCTTATGCCCTCCTTTTTTATATGGCTTTCTTGCTCTCATAATAGCCTAATTGTATTATTTACCTCTATCAGAATTTCGTACTGTTTAATTTTATCG
>NZ_WXWS01000390.1:0-6189 GCF_009904715.1 Vibrio sp. V42_P2S4T144
ACGCAATACTGATCGCAATATCAGCGCTTACACTCGGCACTGTGCCTTTTGTCCATTTCAGCAGCGGCATGAAAGCTAAGGCAATCAGAGCCAGTATGCTTAATGGCAAGATCAGACTATTAAAATAAGGTGCGCCAACTGAAATGTTTCCTAAACCGAGCAGTTGATAAACCATCGGATAAAAAGTGCCAAGAAAAACGATAGCAGTCGCAATAACCAGCAGCCCTTTGGCGATGTAAGCAGTGTAAGCTCGGCTCGCTAGAGATTGAAGTTTGAAGCGAGGGAGTTGTTCTCCTCGCAAAATCAATACGCCAAAAGTGATGATGACAAGCAAGCTCAATACACCAATCAGCACCAAACCTTTAGTTGGGTCCACCGCAAAAGCGTGCACTGAAGTCAGCACGCCAGAGCGCACCACGAATGTCCCTAAAATGCTTAGGCTGAACGTAGCAAACGCCAGTGCATAGGTGCTCCAAATTGCGCCTCTGTTACGTGTTGCGACAACACCGCTGTGCAACAAAGCAGTACCAGTAAGCCAAGGGAGTAGAGAAGCGTTCTCCACAGGGTCCCAAAACCACCAGCCGCCCCACCCTAGCTCATTGTACGCCCACCATGATCCCACCAAGATACTCAACGTGAGCGTTCCCCATGCAAAAAACGCTGCGCTTCGAGCAACCACATACCAATCGCTCATCGGTTGTTTACCCAATAGCGCTGCTAATGCAAAAGCTAATATTGCTGCGTAACCGACATAACCGAGATAAAGCAATGGTGGATGAATGATAAGCCCAACATCTTGCAACATTGGGTTTAGATCTCGTCCTTCCGACGCCAATACTTGGGCATACTCGAACGGGTTAGAGGTCATTAACGTGAACCAAGCAAATGTCGCAATAAGAACGTTCATGATTCCTAAACAGTCACAAGTATATTGGGCGTTGAGCGGTGACTTAAATGCAATAAACGACGCCCATAAACTCAAGGTGACGACCCAAAACAACATGGAGCCTTGGTGCCCACCCCAAGCGGCAGCAATCTTGAATGCTACGGGAAGTTGACTGTTGGAATGCGTAACAACATATTCCAACGCAAAGTTGTCTTGCACGAAGCAGACGATCAGAAGTGCTAAACAAATGAAGGAAGCTAAGCTAATGATGTGGGACATCGCGACTTGATGCGGCAATGTCGCCTTCTTACTCATAGCACGACGTAGCCAATGCAGCAACGATGCACAAGTCGATGTTACAGCCACCAATATCAGTAAGAAGAACCCTAGCTCAGCTTCCATTTATCCCCCTTACACTACGGTCATTTGACCGGCATAGAGAATGAAAGTACGCAGCATAAGTACGCCAACCAAGCTCAACGTCGTGACCACAAAAACGTAACTGCCTTTGTGGCGCACTTCAGAAGGCGTCAACCAATTGAGAGTCAAAGGCGTAATCATGCCGATGAACACTACCCCAACCCAGAACCATTGAGCCCAGAACCCACTCGAAATTGCATTCCAAGCCGCGACTTCGTTCTGACCACCGCTGAAGATCAATCCAGTAAAGAAGGTCACTAAGACAAACAACTCAAACAACACTATTGGGCGTTCAAATCCGTGCACCCAAGACACACTTGGGCTGCAGGTCGACTCTTTAAACACCAAGATGCCGAACATCAAGCATGCTGCTGCGCCCGAGGACAAACTAGAGAACAGGAACAAGATTGGCAGTACTGGATTGTTTAGCATTGGGTAAGTCTTCAACGCAGACAATAGAAAGCCAGTGTACGCTGCAAGCACGATGGCTAAGAAGCCCAAGAACAATTCAATGGCGTTGTTGGCTTTCCCCGCCTTAATCAAAATGCCATCGGCAAAATCCAGCAGTTTGCTTGGTAACTTCCCTTCACAGAAGCTGATGATTTGATGGCGGAAGATAACGCCAATCCAAACAAACAACACGATCATGTACACTTGAAACAAGATCACGCCCATCGACATCACAGACGTTGGGTTGTAGTAGATCATGATCTTCCAAAACTCTAAAGGCTTGGTTAAATGGAAAATCAAAATTACCAACCCAGCAATGATGCCAAATGGTGCGAGCCAAGCCATCGCTTTCATGATGCCGTTTTTTGCGGGATCACCTTCAATCACTTTGCGTTTTAAATAGATTGAAATCATCACCGCACCCGCTGACATCCCAGCAAGGAACAAGTAAATCGCGATGATCCAATCCCAGACTAACGAGTCAAAGTGGAATGCACTTTCGAAGCCGTTCATGATGACACCTCCCCTTTGCTATGCGGAATTTTGTACAGTTTAGGTTGGGTACCTAAATGCGATTTATCGCGATAGACAACATGGCTTTCGATAGCTTTGCTCACCTCGCTAGTTGGGTCATTTAAATCACCAAAGATGAGTGCTTTTGTTGGGCAAGATTCCACGCAAGCTGGCTGCTTACCTTGCGCTAGGTTGGTATCACGGCAGAAGTTACATTTATCCGCAGAGTGATCGACTGGATTAAAGAAGCGCACTTGGTAAGGGCAAGCGGCAAGGCAATAACCACATCCGACACATTTCTCTTTGTGCACATCCACAATGCCGGTCGCTTCATCTTTGTATGCAGCGCCAGTTGGACAAACGTACACACATGGTGGGTTATCACAGTGCTGACAGGATTCGCGAGTAAACTGGTATTCCACATCTGGAAATTCGCCAATCGGTTCACTGCGATGAATTTTAAGTCGCGTTACGCCTTCAGGGACTTTATTTACTTCGCGACAAGCATCGGTACAAGCGGTACAGCCAATGCAGGCATTTTCATCATGAACCATACCCATGCGTTTCGCTTGTTCACGGTTGCTGGCATAAAGAGAGGAGCTAACAACGGAAGTGCCTGCAACGCCTGTAGTTAAAATCAACGCGCCGCTGCCGGCTAAAAAGTTTCTTCTCGAACATTTCATGCTATCTCTCCTCTTCTTTGGCAAGTTCAGGTTCGACGGCAAATTCAGAGTGACAATCCACACACTGCTTGATCAGTTGTTTTCTGTCGTACGACAACGCTTTGGTTTTCGCTGCGTGTACATCGTGGCAATTTGAACAAGTGAGGTTTTTGGCGTGCACATCGTGCGTCCAGTGGCTTTCTCTCAGCTGTGTCGGTGCGTGGCAATCCACACATTGGCCGTTGGCTTTAAGAATCATGCTTGGATCAAGGAACACTTTGTCGTGTACCTCTTTCGATTGCGCGGCAGAAAACTTAATCACATCAGGCGCACCTTCACGATGGTCGGGACCAATGTTGCTATGGCAATTGGTGCAATTAAGTTGCTTCCCTTGGCTGAGTAGAGCTTGCGGGTCATGCGAAAGGTTCAGAGTCTCTTTTGCATCCTTATGACATTGCAGACACTTGTAGTCACGGTCACGGATCAACTCGACTTGATGACGCTCAGCTTGAGCACCTTCAATCGGCTCTGAAGAAGTCGCATGGGCGGCGATGGAGAAACCATAGATGGCAAAGACGAAGAGAAGTTTCAGCATTGTCTCTATGGTCAATTTTATATTGCCCATATTGTTCTTTCCTTAGCTCGATAATAATTGATAACTATTCTCAATTATTTATTTGAGCGACAATTAATTTCCTCTGAAGATATTTTTTAGATCTTCAAATGACATCAATTCTTATTTCGGAAAGCCACAACGCTAAACCTATATTTATAATACCTCTATTATTCATAAGGGGTAGAAACGCCTGCTCAAAAAGCGAACTAAATCACCCTACTTTTAAAAAGGTTAAAAACCCAAAGCATTGCAGAACAATGACTTAACAACTACCACTTTAGAGGTATATAAATTCAAACATGACTGAGATCACTGGTGTAAATTGATCTAAAACAAGACAAGATTCACTCACTATTTCATCTATCCAATTAAGCAATATTATTAATCGTAGATCTCCAGTTCTTATTTGGAATAGCTCCTCACAACGCTGCTAATAAAAACGAATATGGAGATAACACTGTGAGCATAAAACACTGGATGAGCGCACCTATTGCGGTTGCGACCTTATTCGCCAGCCAATTATTTTTGGTCGGCGCTCCGTTGGCGGCAGAAGAAAAAGGCCTCATCGATCCTCGTAACGATGTCTTTGAACAGAACCACCCTGATCAATACCATTCTTGGAAAGCAACATCCGAAAGTGAGCACATTGAAGATGCTCTAAGTGAAGACCCAAACATGGTTATCCTGTGGGCTGGTTATGGCTTCGCGAAAGACTACAACAAAGCGCGCGGTCACTTTTACGCAATTGATGATGTTCGTCAAACCTTACGTACCGGCGCACCGACTGATGAAAAATCCGGCCCTATGCCGATGGCGTGCTGGAGCTGTAAAAGCCCAGACGTTGCTCGCGTGATTGATGAACGTGGTGAAGACGGTTATTTCGAAGGTAAATGGGCACGCTTAGGCTCAGAAATCGTCAACCCTATCGGTTGTTCCGATTGCCACAACACAGGCTCTGAAGCCTTCAAGAAAGGCGAACCTGCGCTAGCACTGACTCGCCCATACGTCGAGCGTGCTTTTGATACTATTGGTAAAAACTTTGATGGACAGTCTCGCCTAGATAAGCAAGCATCGGTCTGCGCTCAATGTCACGTTGAATACTACTTCACCGGCCCAACTAAAGCGGTTAAATTCCCATGGGATATGGGCACCACCGTTAATGACATGGAGAAATACTACGACGCGTTGAATTTCAAAGATTGGACGCATGCCGTATCTAAAGCGCCGATGCTAAAAGCGCAACATCCAGGTTTCGAAACTTGGAGAGCGGGTATTCATGGTAAAAACAAAGTGGTGTGTGTGGACTGCCACATGCCTAAAGTGACCAAAGAAGACGGTACGGTGTACACAGACCACAAAGTGGGTAACCCATTTGATCGTTTTGAAGACACCTGTGCGCAATGCCATACCCAAACTAAAGAGCAGCTACAAGGCATCGTCTCGACTCGCAAAGCGCAAGTACTGAACATGAAGCTAACCGCCGAGAAGCAAATCGTAGCGGCACACTTTGAAGCAGGCGCAGCGTGGAAAGCAGGTGCAACAGAAGCAGAGATGGAACCTATCCTACAAGATATTCGCCATGCACAATGGCGTTGGGACTACGCGATTGCTTCTCACGGTGTTCACATGCATGCTCCTGAGGTAGCACTTGAAGTACTAGGTACTGCAGTTGACCGCGCTGCTGACGCCCGTACCAAATTGGTTCGTTTACTGGCAACCAAAGGCATTACTGACCCTGTTCAAATTCCAGATATCTCGACCAAAGCGAAAGCGCAACAAGCACTAGGCATGGATATGGATAAGATGAACGCAGACAAGAAACACTTCCTAGAAACAGTAGCGCCAGAGTGGGATAAAGCAGCAGCTGAACGCGAAGCCACGTATTAGTCTAACTGGCAACGGTTAACTTATAGATACAACAAGGGGCGTACTGAACGCCCCTTTTCTTTCTTTATTATCTTTATCTCTTCATCCTGATTCTATCGAGAGACAAAAATCGAATGTACTAGCGACGAGGAAGCCTAGGTCTAGGTTGAATATTTGGACGTGCTTTAGGTATCTGCACATTTGGACGAGCAACTGGACGCTGGATCTTCGTTTCCGGTAATGCTTTTCTTTGTTGAACCTTTTCTTTCACCGCCTTGCCTTGTAAAGTCGCTGGTTCAATATGCTCCGGACGATTCTCCCATTGGGTTCGAATCTCTTGCTTTTGCTCGTCAGGCAATGATTGCCAATGATCATCAAGCTGGCGTTTGATGTTATCGATATTGGCGGACATATCGTCGTCTTTCCAATCTTCGACTTTGTCTTTGATGGATTGCTGTTGGTCTTCATCTAAACCATTCCACCACTCTTCCAGTTTCTCTTTGTATTCATCGTCGTTATCGCAACAGCCCGGATAGTAATAAATCCAGTAGTCGTCATGATCGTACCACCACGGGTCGTAGTAACCCGATGAATAATAAACCGTAGAGGAAGAGCCAGAATGATCGGAAGAGCTACAACCCGCCAGCACAGAGCCGCACAGCAAAACCAATATGCTTAGTGCTTTATTTTTCATTCGTTGCCCACCTTTCCCTCTATTGCTTGTTAAATTGTACGCTTACAACAGCTCTTTTGCTTTGTTAATAGAGTTAATGATT
>NZ_WXWS01000547.1:0-6188 GCF_009904715.1 Vibrio sp. V42_P2S4T144
GAACCACATTAATTTAGAGATAAAACGCGGTGAAATGGTCGCGATCGTGGGGGCATCAGGCTCAGGTAAATCGACGCTGATGAATGTGCTCGGCTGCTTGGATAAACCGTCCAGCGGTCGATACTTCATTAATGGGCAAGATGTCTCGACGTTGGAATCTGATCAACTGGCGGAACTGCGCCGCGAGTATTTTGGCTTTATATTCCAGCGTTACCATCTGCTGGGGGATTTAACCGCGGTGGCAAACGTGGAAGTACCTGCGGTTTACGCGGGAGTTCCTCATAGTCAAAGAACGGAGCGAGCGCAGTCGTTATTGGCTCGCTTAGGGCTGGAAGATCGTTTGACTCACAAGCCCAGCCAACTAAGTGGCGGCCAGCAACAGCGCGTGAGTGTTGCTCGTGCACTGATGAACGGTGGTGAGGTGATTCTCGCTGATGAGCCCACTGGCGCATTAGACAGTCACAGTGGGCAAGAGATGATGGCACTGCTTAAAGAGTTGCATCAACTTGGGCATACGATCATCTTAGTGACTCATGATATGAATGTGGCGAACTTTGCGGATCGCATCATTGAAATCAAAGATGGTGAAATCATTGCAGATACGCCAAATGCACAAGTTGTAATCAATGAGCAAGCAGCAAAGACACCGAGCGCGTCTTTTCATCGCCCAGCGCAAGCCGCCAGTAAGTGGTGGAAGTGGGACAGTTTTATTGACGCGCTCAAAATGGCGCTGCTGGCGATGTCTAGCCACAGAATGCGCACGTTTTTGACCATGCTCGGCATCATTATTGGTATAGCCTCGGTGGTTTCCGTGGTGGCACTAGGTAATGGTTCACAACAGCAAATTTTGTCGAATATTTCATCCATGGGAACAAACACCATTGATGTCAGGCCGGGCAAAGGGTTTGGTGACCGCCGCTCCGGACGAGTGAAAACGCTAACCGCCGACGATGCTAAATCGTTGGAGAGTCTACCTTTTGTCGACAGTGTCACGCCGTCTTTATCCAACAGCTTAACCGTGCGTTACGCCAATCAGGATGCAACCGCGTCTGTGGAAGGGGTTGGGGAAGATTATTTCCGTGTGCGCGGTTATGAGATCGCCAAAGGTCAGTTTTGGGATGAAGAGAGCGTGAATTCGCTCGCCCAAGAAGCAGTGATTGATGACAACACCAGAAAGGAAATGTTTGCGGATAGAAATCCGATTGGTGAAGTGATTTTTCTTGGTTCATTGCCAGTGCGTATTGTGGGTGTCACGCAGAAAAAAGAAGACGCGTTTGGCAACAGCGACGCGCTGAAAATTTGGGTGCCATACACCACCATGTCGGGACGAATGATGGGACAACGCTACCTCAACGGCATTACTGTACGGATTGATGAGAACGCCCCAAGCGCAGCGGTAGAACAGAGCATCATCAACTTGTTAAAAATGCGCCACGGTACAGAAGATTTCTTCACGATTAACACTGACACCATTCGTCAGAGCATCGAGAAAACCACCGCAACCATGACGTTACTGATCTCAGCGATTGCGGTGATCTCCCTAATTGTCGGCGGAATTGGCGTAATGAACATCATGTTGGTGTCGGTGACAGAGCGCACGAAAGAGATCGGTGTACGAATGGCTGTGGGTGCGCGGCAAGCGGATATTTTGCGTCAGTTTTTGATTGAAGCGGTACTAGTGTGTTTGTGTGGTGGCATTGCTGGTATTGGCTTGGCGTTTTTGATTGGTTTTGCATTCAGTACATCTGGCAGCAGCTTCCAAATGATTTACTCAATGAACTCGATCATCTGGGCGTTTATTTGCTCAACGTTGATTGGCATCGCCTTCGGCTTTTTACCCGCTCGCAATGCCGCCAAACTCGATCCGATAGAAGCGCTAGCGAGAGACTAAAAATGAGTAACACAATGAAATTCAAAACTCGATTGGTCGCGGCCGCCTTAAGTGCAGTATGGTTGTCAGGTTGTGGGTCGCTTATGCGTAGTGACTATCAAGCACCTGCGGTGCAAGTGCCTGCAAATTGGCAACAGATGCATGTTGCGGGTGATGTCAGTATGGATCCTTGGTGGTTGGCGTTTAACGACCCAACGCTTAATCAATACATTACTCAGGTGTTGGCTCAAAATAACGATTTGACGCTGGCAACGCTAACGCTAAAGAAAGCGCGTTTACAGCTGGGTTTAGCGCAAGATGACCTTTTCCCTACGTTGAGTTCTTCCACATCAGGACAAGTTCAAAAATCTCTTGATAGCGGGGAATCGGCAGATAGCTACAGCACCAACTTGTCCGTCAATTACGAGTTGGATTTGTGGGGAAAAATCTCGGCAGACGTTGACCAAGCTAAGTGGACGGCGATGGCAAGTCAACAAGATCGCGAGGCGACCGCACAAAGTTTGGTAGCAACGACGGCATCGCTATATTGGCAAATCGGCTATCTGCAACAGCGCTTACACCTCAGCCAGCGTAATGTGGTAGACGCAGCTCAAACGCTACAATTGATTAAAAAACAGTACCAACTTGGCGCTGTGGATCAGTTAGATGTGCTTGAAGCCAAACGTACGTTGGCAAGCTTACAAGCGCAGCAAAGTGAGTTTGAACAGAGTTTACTTGAGGTAAACAACGCCTTTGCGATTTTGTTCAATCAACCGCCGAAGAGCATCAGTGCAAACATCCAAATGCTGCCTGAAGGCGATATGCCATCGTTGAGTGTTGGTGCTCCGTCTGATTTATTGATCCGCAGACCCGACATTAAAGCAGCGATTTATGACGTCAAAGCCGCGCTAGCTAATAAAGACGCAGCAGATTTGGACTACTTGCCTAAGCTGACGCTCACTGGGGCTTTGGGGGGATCGTCACAAGCGCTCAAAGACCTGCTTTCCAACCCGATCGGCAGTTTAGGTGCGGATATGACGCTACCGTTTTTGCAGTGGAATGAGATGAAAAACAGCCAAGCCATTGCCGATTTAGACTATCAATCGGCCATTGTGAGCTATCGCCAAGTGTTGTACGCCGCATTCCAAGATGTCGAAAATGCCTTGTCAGCACGCGAAAAATTGAAGTATCAGGCGGCGCGTTTACAAGAGCAATATGATGCCGCAAGTGCCGCTGAGTCCATTTATGCTGCGCGGTATCAGTATGGCTCGACGTCGATCATGGACTATTTGAATGCACAAGAAGACACCAGAAACGCGCAAGCTTCTTTGTTGGAAAACCGCTACAACCAGTTTCTCACTCAGGTTACGCTTTACCAGTCTTTAGGGGGAACCGACGTTGCGCCGTTGTAATTAGGGGTCAGCACACACTAGCGAAGCGCCATGCAACAAAGCTTTTTTTTGAAGGTATTACTGGTCCCATGAATGGGACCAGTAATAAAAGCTTAAGTTACTTGGCGAACTTCTTGAAAGGTGCATCAACCGGGGTGTCAGCTAGGTGATTGGTGTAGTTACTCATCACTTTTTGCGCTAGACCAAGAACAATTTCAAGCAGTTGCTGCTGTCCGTAACCTGCCGCAAAGAATTTCTCTATCTGAGACTCTTCCACTACACCACGTTGACGCACCATTTGAAGCGTTGTCTCTCGTAGTGTTTCAAGTTTTTCGTCTGCCAATGGTGTTTGGTTGACGAGAGCATCAACAATCTCCTGATCCACTTTCATTGACGCCGCGATCGCACTATGAGCAGGAACGCAGTAGTGACAACCATGTTCAACGTTGATGGTTTGCCATACGACGGTCAATTCTTCTGCGTTAAATGATGTTTGTTGAAATAGCTCATGCACAACTTGATAACCCTCAAGCAAGGTTGGCGCTTCAGCCATAACAGCATGAAGATTTGGTAGCATGCCAAACGCTTTGACTGAATTTTCAATCAGGTGCTTTGATCCTTCGGGTGCGTTTTCTGCGGTATACAGTTTAAATTCTGCCATGTTTAAATCTCCTGTAATTGGATATGAGCGGATTAGGCAAGAACAGGATAGTTGATTTTGAGCGGTCGCTCAATATAAAATTGAGCATATGTTCAAAATTGATAATTGCTCATGGCGAATACAAAGAAATTCCAACGTGATGAAGTGGTGAAAGCCGCCTCGGATCTATTCTGGAAGAAAGGTTTTCATGCAACATCTACACGTGATTTACAAGATAGCGTTAATCTGCGTCCTGGAAGTATTTATGCGACGTTTGGGTCAAAAGAGGGGCTATATTGTGAAGCGCTAAAAATGTACGTTGCGAACTTACAAGCCCTGTTTGAGTTGCATTTAGCTCAGAACACAACGGTTCTAGATGCAATAGAAGCTTTCGCGATTGATGTGGTTATCAATCAGCGAGACTCCAATCCCAGTGAAGTGTGCATGTTAGTCAAATCAGCAAGTGAATTTGCTGAGGATTTTAATGCGCTGCGCAATCAAACAAACAGCTTAGCAAACCAATTTGAATCTTTTCTTGCAAAGCTGTTTGAGCGAGCAATCGAGAATGGCGAAATTGAAGCCCAGGATACATTGCTTCTTGCTCAGTTGTTCCAGGTTCAGTTTACGGGTATACGAGCCTACTCATACCGCAGTGATGATGTAACCTTAAAGACGTTGATCTCTATTATGGTGGACAGCTTCCGCGGTAACGTACCAAAAACAGAAAGCTGAATGAGGCAGCTCAAAGTCAACGTCTCTAAATCAACGGCTTGAACTAAGCGAGCTCAAATAAAACCGTTATCGGGGTTCGATATCGATAAAAAATGACCACGATGCTTCGTGGTCATTTTTATGCAAATTAACTTGCAATGAACAACAACGGCTTATTAAAAGCGAAACTCTTCTAAGTTATTGCTGCTTTCTAACATTTTTTCAGCCACATAACGATGCGTTGCTGTGGTTGGGTGAGTCACATCCCAGAACACGAACTTATCTGCGCCAGATGCTGCACATTCAGAACGTAATGAGTGAGTGTACATGTAGTCAACAGAGGATGAACGGTTGATGTCTAAGCAAGGGTCGCTTGCATTTACGAAACCGTGTTCTTCTGGTGCCGAGGTTAACTTCTCAAACAGGGCGTGTGTATCAAACAATGCGATGTTGTAGCCTTGGGCTTTGTAGTACATCGCTTGTGCTTTGATGAACTCGTTCATCTTCAATACTTTCGCACGAATCGTTTCAATTTCTTCCTGTGTTGAGTATTTGAACTGTGGTGCTTTGGTTGCATCAGGCAGTGTCATCAACATGAAGTTCTTCGCGCCAGCGTCTGTTAAACGAATCAGAGCTTCAGCGTAATCCGCTTTTACTTCCGGCACGCTACGGTTGTAGTTCATGAAATCATTTAAACCAAACTCTAACGTAAACAATGTGTTAGCAGGGTTGTAGTTCTTCGCCAGCTTTGTGTAGGTTAAGTAAGAAGAAACTTGTTCGCCGACACCAGTTAGCGCGATGTATTGGTTTTCACCTGCTGCGCCACCAACTGCCCAGTTGTATAGCGGTAAGTTTTTGGCTTTAGCAACGTATTCCGTCCAAACAAAACCGTTTGAGAAGTGACCCAAGAACCAGCTATTCGGGTTAGGGAAGCGCCATTGGGACGCGTTAAAGATGTTGCCTGTATCAGACAAGCTATCGCCTAAAGCCACTACTTTGTTTATCTGATCTGGTTGCATTGCAGCATCATTGCTCCAGATCGTGTGGTTATAAGAATAACGATTGTCGGCAGCAAAAAATGTAATGTCTGCGTTCTCGTTCGCTAGATCTAGTGTTTCTTCACAACGCTGGCGAATTACGTTTTGTGAGGTATTGGTGTAGAACATGTTTTTAAATGAAACAGAGCTCCACCAATAACCATCGATAGTGAAGTCACTACCATCTTTGTTTTTTGCCCATTTCCAATCGGTAGCCGCATCGTCCTTAGAGTGGCTCGTACGATACCAGCATCGAACGTACGTATAAGTTTGATTTTCTTGCGCGCTAACCACTTCAGCCGCAGAAACCATTGCTGGTGATAAAGTTGGCTCCTCTGCAATGGCGGAGGCAAGCGGAAGTAATGCAGTTAATAGTGTGATTGTTTTTTTCATCATTCACTCTTCTTGTAATGGTTATTGTTCCGAATGCGTGAATACGCTCGGCTATAACAGTATTTAGATGAGAATTTTTCTCACTAAACCTTCTAATTCTGAGTAAATGCTCAAGACAGTCAACAACTAAATATTCAATATTTCAG
>NZ_WXWS01000559.1:0-6162 GCF_009904715.1 Vibrio sp. V42_P2S4T144
ATGCAGGACTATACTGGGATACCTGCTTTAGTCGATTTAGCCGCAATAAGAGATGCAGTAGCTCAAGAAGGCGGAGATCCGAGTTATGTAACACCTAAATGTCCGGTTGATCTTGTCATTGACCATTCGTTAATTGTTTATCAATCAGGTTCAGAATCTTCGATACAAACAAATCGTGCACATGAAATGGCACGAAATAGAGAGCGTTATACATTTCTAAAGTGGGCACAAAAAAACTTCCGTAACTTGACAGTGATCCCTCCCGGTAAGGGGATATGCCATCAAGTTAATCTGGAATATCTATCTCAAGTTGTGCGCGAAGACGAAAAAAGAGTGTTAACACCAGACACGGTAATAGGAACCGATAGCCACACCACTATGATAAACGGGTTAGGCGTGTTGGGTTGGGGAGTGGGAGGCATAGAAGCCGAAGCTGCAATGCTTGGTCAGCCACTAAATATCGCTATCCCACGAGTCGTCGGAGTACGTCTTGATGGGCAATTGCGTCCCGGTGTGACTGCGACCGATTTGGTTTTGACGATCACAGAAAGGTTAAGGTCTCATGGCGTGGTAGGTAAGTTCGTTGAGTACTATGGTGACGGCTTAGCCACTCTATCGGTGGCAGACCGAGCAACGCTTGCCAATATGGCACCAGAGTATGGAGCCACTTGCGGATTTTTCCCAATTGATGAAAATACTATCGCCTATTTAACCCTGACAAACCGCCCTTCTTCACTGATTGATAGAGTTCGGGCGTACGCTCTAGAGCAAGAGCTATGGTGGGATACAAACCGCCCTTCACCAGAGTATGACGAAAATGTTGTAGTCGATTTATCTGCTATCGGTACCTCAATAGCAGGGCCCAAACGACCTCAAGACAGACTTAATATCAGCGCCATTAAGCAAGCGACTCTTGACCAATGTGCTATTGAAGGTGCCGCAAACTCAAGCCAGCCAGGCTCATCCAGACCCTTACATCATGGTGATGTCGTCATTGCAGCTATCACCTCGTGCACTAACACGTCAAACCCCGCTGTTATGTTGACTGCGGGTTTGGTGGCTAAGGCAGCAGTTAAAAAAGGGTTAACCGTTCCTAGCTACGTCAAAACTTCTCTCGCCCCCGGTTCATTAGCTGTCGCTCGATATCTCAATGATACGGGTTTGCAAGACTACCTCGACCTATTGGGATTTCATCGAGTTGGATACGGTTGCACAACATGCATTGGTAACTCTGGCCCATTAAAAAACAATCTTGAAACTGAGATCTCGGAAAACAGCCTGAATGTATCGGCGGTATTATCAGGTAATCGCAACTTTGAAGGTAGAGTACACCCCTCTGTTAGCCTAAACTGGCTTGCCTCGCCACCTTTAGTCGTCGCATTTGCGTTAGCGGGTACGACCTGTATTGACTTAGAAAAAGACCCAATTGCGCTCAATAGTAACAACGAGCCCGTCTATCTAAAAGATCTGTGGCCAAGCCAAGCCATGCTGGATGAAATGCTAAATCAAGTCCATGAGAGCCACTTTAGATTGAGCTACAGCGACATTACTGAAGGTGATGAAGAGTGGGAACAATTGTCAATGAAAGATAGCCCCTGCTACCCTTGGGACGAAGGCTCTACTTACATACAACGCCCTCCTTTTTTGGAAATACCACCGCCGACTTTTCCTGTTGAATCAGCGCGTGTATTAGCCATTTTGGGGGATTCAATTACGACCGACCATATTTCACCAGCAGGCCGCATTTCAGAACATAGTCCGGCGGGTCAATATCTACTTTCAAAAAACATCACACCCGAAGAGTTTAATAGCTATGGTTCACGCCGAGGAAATCATCACATCATGGTTCGTGGGACTTTTTCAAATGTACGTTTGGAAAACAAAATCGCCTCCCCGACGATAGGCGGTGTCACGCGATGTTACGGCGATACCAAACTGGATGACTGTAACATGTCAACCACTGAGAAAGCGCCTCCCATCATTCCTATTTACGACGCCAGCAGGAGGTCAATCGAACTTAACGTTCCGTTGGTAATATTTGCTGGCAAAGACTATGGTTCAGGCTCTAGTCGTGACTGGGCTGCAAAAGGTTGTTTGTTATTGAATGTGAAAGCGGTCATCGCGGAATCGTTTGAGCGAATTCATCGTAGTAATTTAGTCGGTATGGGCATACTGCCTCTTCAACTGATGCGACCAGATGAATTAAATTCACTGACGTTAGAGGGTAATGAGACTGTTTTTATTGCACCCCACGAACCTATAAAGCCGTTATTGGAGCTCAATATTATCGTAGTAACAGCGCAAGGTGCTGAGCTCACCATACCTGTTACTGCTCGTATAGATAACCCTAAGGAACTGGAGTATTTTAACTCGGGGGGTATTCTTCAATATGTTCTGAAGCAGCTGACAGCTAATATTCCTAAAATGTCATAGTGAAGTCTCGCGTCTTAGATTACGGGGTAGCAGTCTGCGGTAGTTTTTCACCGCAGACTGTCTATACATTTCAGATTCAGATGTTGTTCTGTTTTTCTCTTACAGAGAAATACCGTAAAAAAGTGAGACCGAGTAAAGCTGAACAGATGGAAGCTGAGAAAATTCCAAGTTTTGCTGCATTAATTTGATCAGTGCTATAGGCTAACTCTGAGATAAACAATGCCATCGTAAAACCAATGCCAGCTAGCATCCCACCTCCCAAAATCATTCCCCAATTCATATTTTCTGGAAGCATGGCTACCCGGAGTCTTACGGATATCCAACTGAACAGCACAATACCTATAGGCTTGCCAAAAACAAAACCCAAAAAGACAGCAAAAGTAATTGGAGAAGTTGCGTTCGTACTGGTTAGTGAAATCCCAGCATTAGCAAAGGCGAATAGTGGTAAGATGATAAACCCGACCCAAGGGTGAAGTAACATTTCTAAGCGCTCGACCGGTGAAAGCGTTTCACGGGCCGCCGCCGCAGCTGTCCTTAAAGTCTCTCCTTCAATCTTATCTCCGCTCCATTGCTTCATAGGAGATGATGCCACTATTGAGTTCACAATAGTGGAGAGGTGTTGCTTGCTGACCCACTTATTTGTGGGGGTTAATAAGCCTAGAATCACACCAGTAATTGTCGGATGTATACCAGACATGTCGACCGACAACCATATCATTCCTCCAACAAGAGAGAAGAGTACAATACTGCGAACTCCCAAGAAGCTCATAGCTCGAACAATAATAAAACCTATCAATGCATAAACGACGGGCCGCCATTCAATGTCATTACCATAACCAATAGCCACAACAAAGATTGCGCCAATATCATCGACTACGGCCATTGATAACATGAATATTCGTAAGCTACTCGGAATACTTCGTCCTAAGAGCGCTAGGCACCCGATCACAAATGCGGTATCCGTCGCCATCACGGTCCCCCAACCATGATGCCCTGGTTCACCAAATTGGATAAATAAATAGAAAAGAGGAGGTAACAACATCCCACCAAGAGCGGCAGCAATGGAAAGTACAGCTAATTTAGGATTACGAAGTTCACCCAGCACCAACTCACGCTTAAGTTCTAAGGCAATGAGAAAGAAAAACAAAGTCATTCCTGCATCGTTTATCCATTTGTGTAAAGAACGCTCAAAGACTAAATCACCGAAAGTAATCCCTACCGAAATCTGCCAAAAATGAGCAAACTCTTCACTTAGATTTGAATTGGCAATTAAAACAGCAAGTACTGCTGAAACAAATAGAACAATGCCTGCTGCGGATTCAATATGTATAAAACGGTTTACTGGTTGAGCAACCCAATCAATGTACTCTTTTGGTAATCGAGTCGGATTAGTTGGTACTATTGGGACTTTTTTACTCATTATTTTCAACTGTAGGTATTAAGTTACCTTCAATGCTATTGAGAAACCTGAATATGTCACTGTTAGTAGATAAAACAAGCGTTGTATTTTCTGAAATGATAGTTGAGTAAGACTGCATTGTTCGCGTGAACTCATAAAGGTCTCTCGCTTGAGGGCTTTTATTGTAAGCTAACGAATAAATTTCGGCGGCTTTGGCATCAGCTTGTCCGCGAATCTCTTCGACTTCACGATAGGCTTCAGACTGGATTTTATTCAAATCTCTGATGCGGTCACCACGAATCCTCGCAGCTTCCCCATTCCCTTCGGATAAAAAACGTTCCGCGATTTGCCGACGTTCACTAATCATTCGTTCGTAAATTTTAGGGCGAACACTTTCATTGTAATTAATACGTTTGAAGCGAATATCGAGCAATTCAATACCAAATATCTTTATTTTTTCTGACGCAGCAGAGAATATTTCTTGTTCTACTAGTTGACGCCCTTTTTTAATAGGAACAAGGGTGCCAATTTTTAACTCTCCTTCAGTGTCACTTAATAAGGCATCTCGTAACGGTTTTCTGTTTTTGTTGGTACGAATTATTTCGATTAGTTCATGCTTTGCGACAGCATTTCGCGTCTCACTTCCCAAAATATCGTCAAGACGAGATTGAGCACTACGTTCATTTTTTAAACGTAAAAAGTATTGGAGTGGATCGATAATCCGCCACCGAGCAAATATATCAACCGAAATATACAGCTTATCTTTTGTTGGCATATCGGAAGGGTTGCCATCCCACTCCAACACTCTTTTGTCTATAGTATTAATTTCATGAATGAATGGCATTTTTATCTTTAACCCGGCATCCACAACAGGTTCTCCTATTGGCTTCCCAAACTGAGTAATAATGACCTGTTGTACTTCACTCACGGTGTAAAGTGCGTTGTATATACCAAGAGAGGCACATAAAACTAATGCGGTTATGACTCCTATTTTTTTCGGTTTCATTGTGCATCTCCTTGTGTCTCGTTGAGATTAAGTAAAGGTAAGATATTGTTTGCTCGCTCATCAATGATAATTTTGGCCCGAATATTCGGTAATACAGCTTGCATGGTTTCTAAGTAGATTCTTCGTTTGGTCACTTCTGGAGCTTTAACGTACTCAAACAATAGTGCATTAAATCGCGCTGTATCCCCCTCGGCTTCATTCACTCTTTTTAAACGATAACCGTCAGCCTCTCTGATCCTTTGATCTTTTTCTCCTAAAGCTAAAGGGATCACTTTGTTGTAATCTCGACGAGCTTCATTAATAAGCTTTTCTTTTTCCTGTTGGGCTTGGTTCACTTCGTTAAATGATGCCTGGACAGGTTGAGGAGGGTTGATGTTTTTCAATTGCACTTGGTCAATGCTTATCCCTAAGGCATATTTCGTTGAGAGCGCCTGCATTTTTGAAAGCGCTTCATATTCAATTTCTTGTCGGCCTATTGTGATCACTTCATCCACAGTTCTATCCCCGACAACTTCACGCATTACGGACTCAGAAACATATCGAAGCGTTTCACTAGGTTCCCGGACTTCGAACAAAAACTTAATAGGTTCAGAAATTCGATATTGAACTACCCACTCCACAAGGGCAGCATTTAAATCACCAGTGACCATTTGTGTCTCTTGGCGACGATCGTTCACTCTGGGACTTTGGTGAGGATCATTAGCTCCTGGCGTCGTAAAACCAAACTCTTGTTTCAGCTGACGTTTAACTGGAACTATTTTTACCGTGTCAATACCAAGTGGAACCTTGATATGGAGCCCCGCAGGAACATTATTTACATACTTACCAAAGCGTTGTATGGCAGCGACAGAATCACTTGGAACGGTATAAAATGTTGACCATAAAATGAGAGCTAAAAATAAAATAATAAATGGAGAAAAAAAGCTCGACGGTCCACGACCGATAAGAATTTTCTTGAAGTGCTGAAGAATAGTATGAAAAGCTTTTTTCAAATGTGGAGGATCTTGCTGACCTCCGCCCCAGGGGTTTCCTGAAGAATTGTTACTTGGGAGCATGAGCATGCCCTCCGGCTATAGGTAAGGAATTTGACCTATGCAAAATTGAATGAGGTAGGTAGCGCTTAATCAACTAGAGTAAATTGTGTGCAGTTTACGATTAGTTACTAAGTGTTGCCTTAGGATAGGGACGGTCTATTTAAACTTCTAATATAATCAGAAATTATTAGCTAGTATGATTTCTAACTATATCTCAAGCTCTACAGTAACCCCTAATTACTAGGCTCTTTTTATCGCTAGCGTTATGCGACGTGTAGTTATGTGAGAGC
>NZ_WXWS01000367.1:0-6160 GCF_009904715.1 Vibrio sp. V42_P2S4T144
CCACCCCATCATCTTCTATCTGGATCACACTTCCTCATTGAGAATACGGTAATTATCACGAAAACTTCATTTTTTATTCAGTCAGAGGATTCTTCTCCCATAAGCAACACGGACAGTATGGCTTTTTCAGTATGAGCCACTTCATAGGCAAATTGACTAAACTTCTGCGTATATACGAAAAACTGTTTGCAAATTTGTTAATCTCAAAAGTGATTTGTTTTCAATTATGTTTCTGTTTGTTGCTCACTGCTATTGACTGTCGAAATTCATTGACTACAGTGGAAAGTGTCGATGCATAAATCATCATTTTGAAACCTCTCTTCTTTAAGTGGTTTGATGAATGTGACTTATCATTGATTTGACGTTTGTTGGCATTCGCTGACAATGGTAGTACCAAGTTAAAGGTATAACTTGGTTGCAGTAACAACATCAGTAAAAAATGCATGAGGGATGTAAAGCATGGCTACAGGTACAGTAAAGTGGTTTAACAATGCCAAAGGATTTGGGTTTATTTGTTCAGATGAAGAAGAGGGAGATATCTTTGCCCACTACTCAACTATCCAGATGGACGGTTATCGTACACTGAAAGCAGGCCAACAAGTCTCTTACGAGATTGAAAAAGGTCCCAAAGGCTGTCACGCGAGTAGCGTCGTGCCTCTTGAAGGCCAAGCCAAATAATTAGAGCGCTGTCGAAATATAAAAATATTGCTCTCGAAACGCCACGTTGATGTTTTGAAGAGAAAAATAAACCCGCCAAGATAGCGGGTTTCTTACTATTTAGAGCACGTGTTACAAAAGGAACACTTACAACGCGCTTATAGGATAGGAAACACGCCGAAAACGACGTGTTTTTTAACACGAACTTACTTGTTAATGATTGCGTTAAAGGTTTCGCTTGGACGCATCAATTTAGAAACCAATGCATCGTCTAGTAAGTAGTAACCTCCTAGCTCACCTTTCACGCCTTGCGCATTATTTAGCTCAGCAACGATCGTTTCTTCCTGCTCTGACAGCGCTTTTGCAATTGGTGCAAATTCAGCAGCAAGATCCGCATCATCCGTTTGCTCTGAAAGCGCTTTCGCCCAGTAAAGTGCAAGATAGAAGTGGCTTCCACGGTTATCTAGCTCACCCACTTTGCGTGACGGAGATTTGTTGGTGTCTAAAAACTCACCGGTCGCTTTATCTAGTGTATCTGCGAGAACCTGAGCCTTAGGATTGTTTGTCGCTACACTTAAATGCTCTAACGAAGCAGCAAGCGCTAGGAACTCGCCCAAAGAATCCCAACGAAGGTGATTCTCTTTTTCTACTTGTTGAACGTGCTTAGGAGCAGAACCACCAGCGCCTGTTTCAAATAGACCACCACCATTCATCAATGGAACAATAGATAGCATCTTAGCAGACGTACCTAACTCTAGAATTGGGAACAAGTCTGTTAGGTAGTCACGAAGAACATTACCTGTAACAGAGATAGTATCTAGGCCCGCTTTCATACGCTCTAGTGAGTACTTACAAGCTTCAACAGGAGATAGGATCTTAATCTCTAGGCCGTCAGTATCGTGATCTGGTAGGTAGGCGTTTACTTTCTTGATGAGCTCAGCATCGTGCGCACGGTTTTCATCTAGCCAGAATACAGCTGGAACACCTGTTGCACGTGCGCGAGTCACTGCTAGTTTAACCCAATCTTGGATTGGTGCGTCTTTAACCTGACACATACGGAAGATATCACCTTCTTCAACCGCTTGCTCTAACAGTACGTTACCTGAAGCATCAACAACGCGAACAGTACCCGCAGCGTCTAGAATGAATGTCTTGTCGTGAGAACCATACTCTTCAGCTTTTTGAGCCATTAGGCCGACGTTAGGTACGCTCCCCATAGTGGTTGGGTCAAATGCGCCGTGCTCTTTACAGAAATCAATAACCGCTTGGTAAATACCTGCGTAGCTACGATCTGGAATCATCGCTTTGGTGTCTTTTTGTTTACCATCTGGTCCCCACATTTGACCCGAAGAGCGAAGCATTGCTGGCATAGAAGCATCTACAATAATGTCACTTGGTACATGTAAGTTTGTGATACCACGATCAGAGTCAACCATCGCAAGCTCTGGTTGAGTTTGGTAAACCGCTTGAATGGCCGCTTCAATTTCTGCTTTTTGCGCTTCAGGTAGAGACTCAATTTTTGAGTAAACATCACCGATGCCATTGTTTACATCAACGCCTAGCTCTTCAAACAGCTTACCGTACTTATCGAAAACGTCTTTGTAGTAAACTTTTACGGCATGACCGAAAATGACAGGGTCAGAAACTTTCATCATCGTCGCTTTCATATGAAGAGACAGCAGCACGTCTTGCGCTTTCGCTTCAGCAATCTCTTTCTCGAAAAATTCAACCAACGCCTTCTTCTTCATTACTGAAGTATCAATGACTTCTTTATCTAGTAATGGGAACGCAGACTTAAGCTCTTTAACTGTACCATCATTACCGACAAACTCGATTTTGACCTCTGTTGCACCAGAGATAGTTGTAGACTTTTCGCTACCAAAGAAGTCATTGTCTGACATGCTCGCAACATGGGACTTAGATTCTGCTGACCATGCACCCATTGAGTGTGGGTTTTTCTTCGCGTAGTTCTTAACCGAAGTCGGAGCACGACGGTCTGAGTTACCTTCACGAAGTACTGGGTTAACCGCACTACCTTTGATTTTGTCGTAAGCCGCTTTAATCGCTTTCTCTTCGTACGTGCTCGGCTCTTCTGGGTAGTTTGGTAAATCGTAACCTTTCGCCTGAAGCTCTTTAATCGCCGCTTTAAGCTGAGGAACTGAAGCTGAAATGTTAGGTAGCTTGATGATATTTGCTTCTGGAGTTTGAGCTAGTTCACCAAGCTCAGTCAACGCATCGCCAATGCGCTGTTCTTCTTTTAGATGCTCTGGGAAGTTAGCGATAATTCGACCTGCTAGTGAAATATCACGAGTATCTACATTGATGCCAGACGATGCTGTGAATGATTGAATGATTGGTAGTAATGAATAAGTTGCTAGCGCCGGCGCTTCATCAGTGATGGTGTAGATAATTGTAGGTTTTTCTGTAGGCATGAAATTTCCCTATTTTTTAATCAACTTGTTGGCTGATCAACTCAGCGTCTGAGTTGGTTTAATTGACGCATTGCTGCGCGTTAGCAGTACATGTCTCCTCACTAACGCCACATACGGTTCGCACTCTTTGTTGTAGTTTGAAGCTCTAAGCTCTGAATCCATGAGTGCACTGATATAATTAAACAAATAACACGAATTAGTCTATCATTCTGTGCGCGTTTGTTAGTTTTAGGCGCGCAAATCATATCCGATCATGAGAAAACTTAAAACTTTCAAACACAGTTCATTTACATTTTTGCAGGGTAGTTAACATGTCATCTCGTACAGGTCAGGAAAAAGGTCGCAGTCGTAACCAGTCTAAAACGGGCCATTTTAAACACTCAGGAGCTCGCAATGGCTCGAAGACTCGTACTCAGCAAGACCGCCGCCCTAATCGCCCAACAAAGAGCCAAAAGCCAAAAGTGCCCCCTAAAGATCGTAAAGTCATTATTTTCAATAAGCCTTACGATACGCTCAGTCAATTTACCGATGGCGATGGTCGCAAAACGTTAGCGGACTATATCCCGATCAAAAATGTCTATGCGGCTGGCCGATTGGACCGAGACAGCGAAGGTTTAATGGTACTCACTAACGATGGCATCTTGCAGGCGAAGCTAACGCAGCCAAAGTCAAAATCGCCGAAGACTTATTGGGTTCAAGTCGATGGCGCTCCTCAGGAGCAAGATCTTGAAAAATTGAGAAAGGGAGTAGAGCTAAAAGATGGTATGACTCTACCAGCCGAAGTTGAAGTTATTCCAGAACCACAAGTCTGGGACAGAACGCCTCCGGTTCGTTTTCGAGCAAATATCCCTACAACTTGGTTAGCCATTACCATTATTGAAGGAAGAAATCGTCAGGTGCGTCGCATGACTGCGCACATTGGCTTCCCTACCTTGCGCCTCATTCGTCATTCGATGGGTGATATCGTCCTTAACGACCTAATGCCTGGTGAATGGAGAGAAATCTCTCTCTAATAAGCAGAAAAGATAAAAGCAGGCTTAAAGCCTGCTTTTTAGATTCGTACTTTTTCAGTTAAGCCCTATCTAATGAACTAAGGGATTACTGCTCAGCAAGCCAGTTTTTAAAGGCCTCTTTTTCCGCCGGAGACGCTTTCTGGTACATCGTCTTTAATACATCAACCATTGGGCTGTCGTTCGATGCGGCTGTTGAACGGGTATCACTAGTCTCAACTCGAGGCTCGATATCACTTACTGATTGTTGATGCTGATTCACAGTTACATAGCTAACAGCAACACTCGCGATACCGCCAGCAATATTGTAGTTACGAGATTCTTGAGGGTAATTACGACCAATTTGAACACCATCTGACTCTAATACATCTTCGACCAAAGCAATAGGTTGGCCTTTGGTATCCAGTAATTGCCAATCTAGAGGCGAGATGTTGTTTTGCGCTTGGCGAAGAGTTTTAAACTCTGGCAGTTCAAACGTTAGCTTTTCGTTTTCAGCATCAAATTTAGCAACGATTACATCACTGTAAACCGTCTTAAGGTTTTCGTTAATTTCGAATGTAGGTTGATATTTGAAGACAATTTGATTCGTTCCGTCAGGTAGATCGATTGTCTTCTCACTAGAAAAAAGACCACCTTCTAGATCTGGCTTCTCCATGTTGACGGCCAATAACTTCACGTCTTCTGGAACCACTAAAGTCGTTGCAGCGTAGAGGTTTGTACTGGCAAAAATAGACAGTGCCATTGCCACTTTTAATGATAACTGCATAGAATTTTTCATCCTTATCTTCATAGTAAAAGACCCAGCATATAGCTGGGTCTTACAATATCAAACTGGGTATTGATTACCAGTAGAAACGAGCACCAACACCGAAGTTAGTTGCGTCGTCTGTGTCTTTGTTGTCGAAGTCAGTACCTTCGAAAGTGTAACCCGCTTCTGCGAATACACGTGCCCATTTAGAGAACTTGTATTCAACACCAGCGTAGAACCAAGAAGAGTCTGCGTCTACTTTACCTGCTTCGTCAGTAGACTGAGCTAGGTACTCGTAACCAGAGTATAGAGTTGTTTTAGGAGCAACAGCGAACATACCAGCTACAACGATGTAGTGTGAATCAACTGTTGATTTACCTAGCTTATCTTCGTTTTCGTTGTAGTAGTACGTAGCACCTAGAGTGTGCTCGTTTAGTGCGTACTCAGCAGTTACTTCAAAAGATAGGTTTTCGTTATCAGTACGCTCTGTGTGAGAAACTGTTTGCTCTACACCATTAAGAACTAGTTTTTTCTCTTTAGTTACGTTGATGTCGTTGTTCGCAGTAAGTACACCAGCGTGTAGAGATAGGTCGTTGAAAGATTTACCAACGAATACTTCTAGTACTTCTTCGTTAGAATCTTTTTCGCCTAGCGCGTAACCAGCTTTTAGCCAGAATGCGTCATTTTCGTAAGCGTATTTGATTTGAGAATCGTTGTTCCAAGCGTGACCGTATGCAGTTTCCGCTGCGTTACCACCGAAGAAGTAAGAGTAATCTGCGAAGTATACGTCATCCGCCCAAGTACCTTCTTTACCGAAGCGAAGAGTACCCATATCACCCATATCAAAGCCGATGATGTGGCGACGTACGTATACAGAGTCATCTGTACGCTCGCTTGAATCAGCACCTGCGTCGTAGTTGTCACCTAGAGCAACACCGATTTCAACTTCACCCAGAACTTTTAGGCTTTCGTCAACAACGTAAACCGCGTTCACACCAGTACGAGAAGAGCTAGTGTTTAGCTCTGCTGTGTGATCAGTTTTTTCTGTGAATAGAAGAGTTGGACGTAGCTGACCGTAGAAATCTACAGAACCTTCTTCAGATTTGAATACTTCAGCTGCGTTCACTGAAGTTGCAGACGCAACTACAGCTAGTGCTAATAGAGTTTTTTTCATAATTAATCCACTGCCTTTTCTTAGTTCGGGATATCCTTGTCCGGTTCCCTTTTTTTATATGTTTGAGGTAGAGCGTTAACAAAACGTTATACAGCACCTCCTCAAAATCTGGAGCTAAGAGTGCAAAAGATTATTCTGG
>NZ_WXWS01000402.1:0-6156 GCF_009904715.1 Vibrio sp. V42_P2S4T144
ATATATCACCAAGATGTAGTATTTGAGGACGCAGCGCATCGTTTAGAAGGATGGCCAGCACTTTCGGATTATTTCACCTCATTATATGCCAACGTCATCAGTTGTGATTTTGTAATCCATGAGCATCAACAAGTCGGAGATACAGGCTTCCTAACTTGGACAATGGACCTTCAGCATCCCAAACTTCAGAAGGGTGCGCCTATTCTCGTCAATGGTGTTTCGCACCTCAAATTTAGCGAAGGTCAGGTCATTTATCACCGAGACTATTTTGATCTCGGAGAGATGCTCTATGAGCATTTACCGTTACTTGGTTCAGTCGTTAAAACCATCAAGCAGAGGTTAGGACAATGAACAACACCATCTTAATCACAGGCGCCACCTCCGGAATAGGAAGGCAGCTTGCCCTAGATTACGCGAACTCAGAATGGAATGTGATTGCTTGTGGTCGGAATCAAGATGTTCTTGCAGAACTGGAGGCAGTTTCCTCCAAAATTCATACATTGCAGTTTGATGTGACAAATTATGAGGAAACTCAGCAGGCGCTCTCTAATTTGCCATTTACGCCAAACACATGGGTTTTTAACGCAGGCGATTGTGAGTACATGGATGAGGGAGTGGTCGACGCGAAACTCATGGCGCGTGTGATGAACGTAAATGTTGTCGGTGTTGCCAACTGCGTTGAAGGCTGCCAAGTGCATTTAGAGAGAGGGCACCGCATTGTTATTGTTGGCTCTATCGCATCAGAAGTGGCATTGCCTCGTGCTGAAGCTTACGGCGCATCCAAAGCGGCAGTCAGTTATTTTGCACGCACGCTCGCCGTCGACTTGAAAAAGAAAGGGATCAAAGTGGTAACGGTGTTTCCTGGTTTTGTTGAAACGCCGTTGACTAACAAAAACGACTTCGAAATGCCAATGATCATTTCTACTCAGCAAGCGTCGGACTCTATCAGGAAGCAGTTAGCCGCCAACAAGACCTATATCTATTTCCCGGCGAGATTTACCAGTATTTTACGTTTTATCTCGTTACTTCCATACAGTTGGCAAGCTCGCCTAACTGCTAAACTCGTATCATAAGAAGGAATAAAAATGAAAACAGCAGGAAGAAAGAAGATAGCGATTGTGGGAACGGGAATCTCTGGCCTTACTTGTGGTTATTACTTGCATAAAGAACATGATGTAACGCTGTTTGAAGCGAACGATTACATCGGTGGCCATACTGCAACCGTTGATGTGAGCCTTGATGGTAAAGAATACGCGATAGATACTGGGTTCATCGTCTATAACGACCGTACGTACCCTAATTTCATTAAAATGATGAGCGAGATTGGCGTTGAAGGTCTGCCGACTCAAATGAGCTTCAGTGTCAGAAATGATGGGAACGGACTAGAGTACAACGGCCACACAGTGTCGACATTGTTTGCTCAAAAACGTAACTGGGCAAACCCTAAATTTTATCGATTTATCTTCGAGATACTTCGTTTCAATAAACTTGCCAAGCGCTTCGCTAGCGAGCAGTCCACGCACTCTCAGACGTTAGGTGAGTTCCTTGACGAACACAAATTCAGTGCTTTCTTTACCGATAACTACATATTACCGATGGGCGCTGCGATTTGGTCGTCGACTTTGGCTGACATGCGCGCATTCCCTCTTATGTTCTTCTTACGTTTCTTCCTCAACCACGGTCTGCTAGATGTGACTAACCGACCACAATGGTATGTGATTAAAGGTGGTTCACGTTCATACATTCCACCATTGACTAAAGGCTTTGTCGAGAATATTCGTCTTAATAGTCCTGTCGAAAAAGTGGTTCGCAACGAAAAAGGGGTTGGCGTTCAAGTTCGCGGAGAAACACATTGGTTTGATGACGTTATCTTTGCTTGTCACAGTGATCAAGCAATGAGAACGCTAGAGGATATCAGCCCAATTGAGCAGGAAATCTTGGGGGATATGACATACCAAGCAAATGAAGTTGTTCTTCATACCGACTCTGCCGTACTACCAAAACGTAAGGCAGCATGGGCATCATGGAACTACCTATTGGAAGGAAGTGAAGAGGAACAGCAACGCCTCCCTTCGCTCACTTATAACATGAATATTCTTCAGCATATTCAATCAGAACACACGTTTTGTGTAACGTTGAACAGTACTGAGCAAATTAACTCAAATAAAGTCTTGCGTTCGTTCACTTATCATCATCCAGTATTCACCACTGAGTCTATTGCAGCGCAGCAGCGCAAAGATGAGATACAGGGCAAACAAAGTACCTGGTTCTGCGGGGCTTATTGGTACAACGGTTTTCATGAAGATGGCGTGCGTAGCGCGCTTGATGTTGTGAAAGAACTAGAAGAAAAGTACCGCGAACAAAATGTGGTTCCTTTCGAAAAAGGCGCAGCGTGATATGGATAGCCAAATGAACAGCCGATTGTTTATAGGCAACGTTCGTCACCGTCGATTCACGCCGGTGAATCATGAGTTGAACTACTCTTTATTTATGCCCGCCATTGATGTAGACGAGATCGATGCTTTAGAGAAAAAAGTATGGGGTTTTGGTTCGCGTTGGTGGCATTGGGCTCGCTTCAAGCGCAGTGATTACATTGGTGAAGGTAGCGTCAAGTCGGCAGTGCACAGCAAAATTGAAGAACTGACAGGTGTTCGCTGTACCGGCAAGGTAATCGCAGTCTGTCACTTGCGTTATCTAGGACTTTATTTCAGTCCCGTTAATTTCTACTACGTTTATAACGCGGAAGGAGAATGGAAGTATCTCCTCGCAGAGGTGAGTAACACTCCTTGGAATGAACGACATTACTACGTGGTGTCAGCAGATAAAGAAGAAGAAAAGTTTGGTTGGGAACAAGTTAAAGCATTCCATGTTTCACCATTCAACCCGATTGACCAACTCTACCGCTGGAGAATTAAACCTTTGACAGACAAGTTGAATATTCATCTTGAATGTCACAAAGGAGAGAAACACTTTGATGCCACCATGGTTATGAAAGCCAAGCCACTTTCAAGCAAAACCTTATTGAGGTGTTTGATCGTTACACCAATACAAACGGTAAAAGTAATGGTTGGTATTTATTGGCACGCATTAAAACTTTGGGTGAAAGGCGCACCTTTTTATTCTCATCCTAAATATTCAACGCATGAAGAAATAGAAGCCGATACTGAAAAAACAGACAAAAAAAATAAAAAGCACAAGGAGAATTCTGCATGTTAAATACTAGTTCTATGACATTGCCGCGTAAATTGACGACAACGCAAAAAGCGGCTCGCGGAGTTATTTTTCAATGTCTGCAAAAAATGGAAATCGGCTGCTTAACAGTTATTGAAAGTTTTAAGACGGAAACGACAGAGCGAAGCGAGCGTTTTAGTGCGCCAAATGGGGAGTACAGTGGTCAACCTGTTGTCGCTACTATAGAGGTAAAACATCCAGGCTTTTATTCACGGATCTTGCAGGGCGGCAGTATTGCTGCTGGTGAGGCTTATATGGATGGGTGGTGGGATAGCCCCGATTTAACCTCATTAATGAAACTGATGGCCCTTAACATGCGTGCTCTAGATAAACTCGAAGAGCAAGGCAGTTGGTTGACTAAAATACTGTACAAGTTCAGTCATTGGTCAAACAGAAATTCTGAAGAGAACTCACGTAAAAATATCCATGCGCATTACGACTTGGGTAACAACCTATACGAAGCGTTCCTTGATATCAATATGCTGTATTCGTCGGCGCTTTACAATCATGCGGATGACTCTCTAGAGCAGGCTCAAATCAACAAAATGGATCGTCTATGTCAGCAACTTGAGCTGAAGCCCACTGATCATGTTGTTGAAATTGGCACTGGGTGGGGCGCTATGGCGATTTACATGGCAGAACAATACGGTTGTCAGGTCACCACAACAACGATATCTGAAGAGCAACACGCGTACGCGGAGCAAAAAATCAAAGAGCGTGGCTTAGAAGACAAAATCACGCTACTCAAAGAAGATTACCGAAACCTAACCGGAACTTATGACAAGCTCGTTTCTATTGAAATGATTGAAGCTGTGGGCAAACAATTCCTGCCTTCGTACATTAAGGTCTGTGAGTCTTTATTAAAGTCCGGTGGCGTGATGGCGATTCAAGCGATTACGATTGCCGATCAGCGTTACGATTACTACAGTAACAACGTCGACTTTATCCAAAAGTACATTTTCCCGGGTGGTTTTTTACCGTCGGTAACCTCACTAACCCAAGCCACAACAAAATACAGTGACTTAGTGACGCGAGACTTGTTCGATATTGGTTTGGACTACGCCAAGACGCTGAACGAATGGCACTTACGTTTTAATCGAGCAGAGGTTGAAGTGCGCTCATTTGGCTACGACGACCGCTTTGTGCGTATGTGGCGCTACTATTTGAGCTACTGTGAAGGTGGCTTTTTGGCTCGCACGATCAGTGCAGTTCACATGACGTTTCAACGCCCGTAGTTCGTTATGAAGGTATTTCTTGCTTCGACATGGTTCCAACTCTGCTGGTTTGCAGCGGTGCTTGGAACCTATCAATGGCAATGGGTGACGTTATTCCTTACTTTGGCAACCCTACTATACTGTCTGAAAAGCGATGCATCTTCGCTCAAAAGTATTGGTGTGATCGTCACGAGCGGGCTCGTGCTTGATACGCTCAATCAACAACTATCGGTCTTTGTCTTTCCAACCCCATGGCTGCCAGTCTGGTTATTATGCTTGTGGGTTTTGTTTTCTTGGTATGCCTATCAACTTAAGTCAATTTTGTACCGTTTCCCAAAAACCTACGTATCAATAATAGGCGGACTCGGAGGAACAGCGAGCTACTTTGCTGGCTATAAGCTCCAAGCCGTTGAATTTGGATTTAGCACTGGCGCTACACTGGCAATGTTGTTTGTCGAATGGTGCGTCATGATGCTCTTGATACTCAAGGTGTACGGAAATGAAAAGCTTGAAGAGAGACTTAACTCAGAGACTGACTAGGCTGCTTGCGTTGGTAATAGTAACTGGCTCTTTTGCTCTGCAAGCTCAACCTGTTGGAAATAGCGAAGCTGCCAGCAACATTGCGAATTGGAAGGGATGGAAAACTGTTGGAGAAGCCCAACTTACTTGGTTCATCTTCGATATTTATCACTCAAGATTAAAAGCGCCTGATGGAAAGTTCATCGTAAGCGATGACGTATCGCCACATCCCCTTGCGTTGGAAATTAATTACAAGAGAGACATCAGTAAGCAACAGCTGCTTGATGTGACGGATGAGCAGTGGGCGAAATTGGGTTTTACGGACTCATATCGAAAAGCTTGGATCAGCGAGCTCGATCGTATGTTTCCTGATATTCAAAAAGGTGACGAGCTTACTTATCTAACAGATGGAAAATCTGGTCAGCTTTTTTATAAGCAGGTTGGGGACGTGCAAGTAAAGAACGTTGGCATCATTGAAGACGAACGAATGAACGATGCATTTTTGGCTATATGGTTATCACCCAACACAGAATTTCCGAAACTCCGAAAACAATTGATAGGGCAGGTTAGATAGTGTTTAAACGAATTTTTAAATCAGCGACTTTAGTGGCAGCTGTTTTTCTTTCGGCATGTTCCGCAGACATTGATAATTACCGCTCTTCTACACCGACTTTTGACGTATTCGGTTATTTCGAAGGCGACATAAAGGCGTGGGGGATGGTGCAAGATTATACCGGACAGCAAACGCGTCGCTTTGAAGTCGATATAGTGGGTACTGTAGCGGGTGATACGCTGACGCTGGTGGAAGACTTCGTGTTTGATGACGGAGAGGTGGACCAGCGAATTTGGGTTATCACTAGATTAGAAGACGGTCGTTATGAAGGTAAGGCAGACGATATTATAGGTGTAGCAACAGGGGAAGAGCAGGGCAATGCGTTACAGTGGCAATATGACTTTGAGCTACAAATGGAGGATTCATCAGTGACGGTTGCTTTTGATGATTGGCTTTATCGTCAGGATGACAGACACGTTTTCAATCTAACGAAAATAAAAAAGTTTGGTGTGGAAGTAGGAACAATAACCTTGTTCTTCCAAAAGCAGCCATAACAAATGGGGCTGATCTTCAATTAATAATCCATTCCATATAACTAAAATTATTTTCTCCCGACCTAACTCTCCTAACTAAAAAAGG
>NZ_WXWS01000644.1:0-6155 GCF_009904715.1 Vibrio sp. V42_P2S4T144
TTCGTCAAGAAGTCATCAATTACTCCGGCGATACCGCCACCAGCGAAGTAAAAATTCAAGAATTATAATCTTAAAAGGTCACCACTCTGATGGTGACCTCTCTAACCAAAGCCTCTGTTACTGTGACTTTTTAGTTGAGTTCTATATGCACATAACATCATCCGAAAAAAGAAAAAGCGACTTACTAAAGAAAGCCTTTTTATGGCTCATTGTCTTCGATTACCTTTTATTGGCGTTTTTCTTAACTCAGCTATCAAGTATGACACTAAACAGCGGAACCATGATCAGCTTGTTACTTGTTGTTTATAACGTCTTACTTGTTTCGCTATGTTTTCAACGAACCAACAAGCAGGACTCTTACATTATCTACCCTGTTTTGTCCGCAACGTTATTAGCATTTGTCTGCTTTCTTTACTTCTTTTTTTTAATTTAGCTCCCCGACTCGACCATTGATTTTATTTTTACTGCTTTTTCGAAGTGGTCGAGCTGATGAGTCTGAATCCACCACGTAGCCGCTTCCATCAACAGCTCTGGGTCGTCATTTTTATTAGCGAAAAACGCATAAAATGAGAGACCAACCAATTCACCTTTACTCGCGATCTTTTTGTCACAGACCTCTATAATTTTGTCTCTCAGCGAAGCTCTCATTTCTAATCCCTTAACCTAGTACATACTCACTAACCATACGGTTGAAAGAAATCAAATCAAACGAGCCTTTAATTTCAAAACGCACTCTTCCCACCTCACTCATGAAGAACTCGATTTCACAATCCAAATCAAAAGTACCAGAGGTCTCGATAGAAAATGCATTGATCTTACTGTAAGGCAAAGAAGTGTAATCCACTTTTGAGCCGGTAATCCCTTGCACATTTGCCGCTATCACTCGCTTGTTCGTAAACACCACTTGGTCACGAACTGTTTTAAAAGCAGCGAAAATAGTCTCACCATCAATCAAGAACTTAAGGAAGTCTTCTCTGGCATTAGAAACGTCAATCGGCTTAAGCTTAAATACAGAGGAATTGTCGAAATCAATCATAATTAATCCTTTGAGTGGGCGTTAGAACGAATTATCAACGTATCAGATAGCACCACTTTTGCCTACTCGCAACGCACGTTTCTGCTTGATTCGCCCAACAACAAAGCGTCACTCACTTCCACCCTTGCATCCATTGCTCAGAGTCTTTTAGGTCTTGCCAGTTCATCTCTCGGTCGCGTTTACTAATGACTGCCTCGATGACACATCTCACAACGTTACCATCTTCATCTAGTTCCATTTCTGTCACGACAAAATGCTTCTCTTTGTTTTTAGGTGAAATTGCCGTCCATTTACTGTGCAATAGTTTCTTAGGGTGGATTCTGTTCATCGCATTGTACCAATTTAACTACCATGTTGATGTATACGACTGAATACCAAGAGAGAATCAGATTTTGTTTTTGCAAACCGACAAAAGATAAAACCGCAAAAGAGATCACTCCCTTTCGCGGCTCTAACTACAATCCGACTAGGTCTTCTGACCATTCAGTCGAGGGTTTAAGTACTGACTTTGTAGCAACTGTAACCCTTTACCGACCAGAACAATCACTACCGCGCCAATCAGGACAGGCGTGAAGAGAAAACTCCATCCCTGCCCAGACGCCATGATCAAAATTGGATTTGCACCCGCAGGTGGATGAGTGGTCTTCGTAATCAGCATCGCAGACACACCTAGCCCCGTCGCAATCGCTAGCGTGACCGGCGTGACGTCAACATACTGGCTAAACGCAATACCGATAGAGGCCGTGATAAAGTGCCCAATGATCACGTTTTTGGGTTGAGCAAGAGGGCTGCCTGGCACCCCAAACACCAGTACTGCGGTAGCACCAAATGGTGCCATCAGGAGTACAACCTCCGTCAGTGATACCTCAGCGTAGGACAATACGCCAATAGCCAACGTAGCGCCAAGCCCGGCAACCAACGATAAAATTAAATTATTCATAAACACCTCAAAGTAGACCGAATTGTCTACAAAATAAAATAGACAAATCTGTCTACCTTTGTCAATATGTGTTTATGGAACTTTTTGAGGACGTAGTTATGAACAAAAAGAAACAGTTATTGATCGACACAGCTTTGTCACTGTTTTACAAACAAGGCATCAACTCTATTGGCATCAATGAAGTCCTCAATGTTTCCGGCGTGGCTAAACGCACGCTATATAACCATTTTGAGAGCAAAGAAGCGCTTATCATCGCCGCATTAGAACAACGCCACCAAATATTTATGGAATGGTTGGAGGAAAAGCTTTCTTTAGCACAAACGTGCGCGGAGGTGATCGATCAGTTATTTACTGCACTCAACGGCTGGTTTCATGGCTCTGAAGAAAAGTTGGGCGAGTTTCGCGGTTGCTTTTTCATCAATACGTCCGCGGAGTTCAGTGACGACAGTGGCGAGATCGCAACGTATTGCCGCTACCATAAGCAGCAAGTCAGAGAGCTAATTCAACGCTATCTCAAATCAGACAACGCTGCATTACTTGATGCCATTTGCATCATGAAAGAGGGCGCGATCACTACCGCTTACATGACGAAAGAGTACGACAACGTCACGAAGAAATGCGTGACCATTTTGCACACGCTTTAATGCGTTCAGGTATAGTCATTTGCGAATTAAGTATTCAAACCAAAGGCACCAATCGGTGCCTTTCGTTTTAGTTAGTGAGTGTACTTACAGCTCGTGCTCGGTACGAGCAATGATATCGTCTTGAGCATCTGGTGATAGCGCGGTGAAAAACGCTGAGTAGCCTGCAACTCGCACGACAAGATCACGATATTGCTCTGGGTTCTTCTTCGCAGCTAGCAAGGTCTCACGAGAGACGATGTTGTACTGCACGTGCCAACCTTTGTGGTGGTTGAAGAAGGTACGAATCAACATAGAAAGCTTGAGCTTATCCCCTTCAGACTCAACCGCTGCCGGGCTTAACTTCTGGTTAAGCAGCACGCCACCAAGGATCTTATTCGCTTGGATCTTACCGACCGAGTTGTATACCGCTGTTGGACCTAAACGGTCTGAGCCAGAGGATGGGCTTGCACCTTCTGCCAATGGCGTTTTCGCTTTACGACCGTCTGGCGTTGCCATAGTTGAAGCGCCAAATGGGACGTTTGCCGAGATACTTGATGTACCTGCGTAGTAACCTCCGCCAATTGGACCACGCCCATGACGCGTATTAACGAACTGCTCTAGCTCATCAATGTACACTTGGTACGCGTCTGAGAGCAGTTGGTCTACCGCGTCATCATCGTTACCGTATTTTGGTGCAAAGTTGATAAGACGTTGGCGAAGCTGTTCGTTCTCCATGCCGTCGAAATCTTCTGCTAATGCTTTTGCTAGCTGTTGTTGTGAGATAAGGGGCTGAGTGATTTGCGCATCATCGAAAACAAGGTGCTTGATGGCTGCTAGGCTATTACCTAAGTTTGCGATACCGACTTGTAAGCCAGATACCCAATCGTATTTCGCACCACCCTCTTTCACGGTTTTACCGCGAGCCAAACAGTCATCCACCAGCGTTGAACAGAAGATGTCTTGTGCCTGCTGTTCAAGCACACTGTCCACTACCGTATCAATCTCAATCGATTTACGGGTGTAGTAGCGGATTTGCTCTGCCCAAGAAGCCGTCACTTGCTCAAAGTTCTCAAAGTTACCTTTAGTTAATGACTTATCGTGAGGCAAGAAAGCTTTACCCGTTGTTGCATCCACACCTTCGTTCAATGAAGCGAGCAGGATACGAGCGAAGTTAATGAAGCTCATGCCCGTACAACGGTAACCCCATTTGCCGGGAACCGCCGTCTCGATACAGCCGATAGATGCGTAGTTGTACGCGTCTTCTTTCTCTACGCCAAGCTTGATGAATTCAGGAATAACAATCTCATCGTTGTTGAACGCTGGCATACCGAAGCCGCATTTAATCACTTCGATACAACCCATTAAGAACTCTTGGTTCAAACCTTCGTGGTAACGCACACTCAAGTTAGGTTGCGTCGAACGCAACTGACCACAAGATTCGAGAATCGCCCAAGAAAGAGGATTTACTGCGTCTTCTGGCTCCCCCTTTTCATTCAACTTCTGACCGCCGATACACACGTTTTGATACAACGGAGAACCTGCGGAGGCTTTTGAGTGCGCGCCAGAGCGAATCTTGTTTACTTCAAGCAACTTCAACCAGCAGCTTTGTAGCAACTCTAGTGCAAAGTCTTTTTCAATCGCGCCGTTTTCGATATCGCGAACATAAAACTCGTTGAGGAATTGGTCCATACGACCGAAAGAAACCGAGTGACCGTTCGATTCGATTTGTAGCATCAATTGAACAAAGTAGCTCAATTGCAGTGCTTGCCAGAAGTTTTCTGGCGCGTGGCTCGCGACATGACGACAGTTTGCTGCAATGCTTTCTAACTCAGCTTTGCGCAGCGGGCGCGTCTCTTCTGACGCCATTTTTGCCGCCAATTCAGCGTAGCTCACCATGTGTTCTTGAATCGCAAGCAATACGATTTCAACTGATTTATAGAACTGCTCTTTCTTCAAGCCTTCAAAGGTCGAAACATCATTTTTAGCACGGTGCTGACGAACATCCTCTAGCAAGCCGTTCATGCCTAGCTTCAAGATTTTCTCGTTATCCACCGCAAGGTGCGCGTCACCCGAAGTCATGTTGCCTTCAGCTTTAATGATGGTGCTGGCTAAGATTTCTTGCTGCTCATCAGTGAATAAGCCATAACAACGGTCTTGAACGGTTTTACCGCGCCAGTACGGTGTGATGCTGTGAATGCTTTGCTTATCTTCTTCAGTGACAGCAAAGCCTGCACCAGGGCGGTCAGCTAGCTCATCAATTTCTGCTTCAATCCAACGTACAGTGTATTCTGGGAAAATAGGCGCAGCGCGCACTTTGCTCGCTTGGTTACCGACGATTAACTCATCGTGCTTAATCCAAATCGTACGAGTGCGTAAGTGCTCTTGCAGTGCTAGCGCACGTTGGACAATTACAGGTTTGTCTTCGTTCGCTTGATAAGCACGAGTGTATGCCTCTGCACGCTCGGTACAGACAGGTGGCGTTACGATATTTACCAGTGCCGATTTGTGCGCTTTGATACGCTCAGGAAGGTAATTCAGGTCCATAGTTAACCTCTTACAATCACGTTAAGTTGGGTGTTTTCGCTTGCGTATTGCATGGCGCTTTCTAGCAGTTCTGGTTTGTTTAATGGCTTATCAGAACACTCGTAAGGCATATCGAGCAAACGGTATTTATTGATGCCGAGCGTGTGGTACGGCAGCAAGTGAAGTTCTTGGCAGCTTTCTAGTGAAGCCGCAAAATCGATGATGTCTTTCAACTCTTCGATGGTGTCATTGAACCCCGGCACAACGGGAACGCGAATCACAATGCGTTTCGCGATAGGTGCCAGTTTTCGGAAATTGTCTTTGATGCGTTTTAGTGAACCTTTCGCCCAGCTAAGAAACTTTTCTTCGTCGGTGTGTTTTAAATCCGCCAACCAGCAATCAATATGCGGCGCGGCTTTTTCGACGTTCTTCCACGGCACATGCATGCACGATTCAATAGCGGTAGAGACTTGGTTGTCATGCAGACGCTGTGCGAGTTCTGCCACCAAATCCGCTTGCATGAGTGGCTCACCACCGGAGAAGGTCACACCACCTTGGCTTTGGTCATAGAAAGGTTTGTCTTTCATTAAGGTGTCGAACAACATGTCTGATTTCGCCTCTTCACCGCAGACAGTCAGTGCTTGCGTAGGACAGACGTCTCGCAGCGCGATCAGTTGGTCTTCTTTGATGGCTTTGCGATTGATGATGATCTGGTTGTCGATTCGTTGAATACCATCACCCACCGTTTCGCTACCCGCTGTGGGTTGAGTTGTGGCTTGATAAGCAGAAACGCACAGCTGGCAACCTTCCATACAGCTTCGCTGATCAAATAAGAGTGAATGCTTTTCGCTGCGGCTTTCTGGGTTTTGACACCAAGGGCAAGACAAGCTGCATCCTTTAAGAAAAAGAATGGAACGAATGCCATCGCCATCATGGGTAGAGAATCGTTGAATATTGAAATACATCTCTGCTTGCCTCTTGGTCTGTGCTACCACTGTGTACTTAATCCGTTTCTTGCTGGTTAAGTCTTATC
>NZ_WXWS01000585.1:0-6152 GCF_009904715.1 Vibrio sp. V42_P2S4T144
TGGAATACTGCCTCTTCGCTTTATCAAGGAAATAACAATGAAAACAAAGTCAGTATGTCTTACTTTTTTAGCACTTAGCCTCTCTGCTGGTGCGATTGCGAAGCCGCTTGTCATTGCGCACCGTGGCGCATCGGGCTACTTGCCTGAGCACACGCTAGAAGCCAAAGCACTTGCTTACGCAATGAAACCTGACTACATAGAGCAAGATGTGGTAATGACGAAAGATGACCAGTTGGTCGTGTTGCATGACCATTATCTCGATCGCGTAACGGATGTTGCGGAGCGTTTTCCTGATCGTGCACGTAAAGATGGTCGTTATTATGCGATTGATTTCACTCTGGCGGAAATCAAATCCTTGCGAGTAACTGAAGGCTTTAATATCGATGACAAAGGCAACAAAGTAGCGGGCTATCCAACCCGATTCCCTATGTGGAAATCTGATTTCACCGTGCCGACGTTTGCTGAAGAGATTGAGCTGATCCAAGGCTTAAACAAAACGCTGGGTTATGACATCGGTATTTACCCAGAAATTAAAGCGCCTTGGTTCCATCGTCATGAAGGTAAGGACATTTCTAAAGCAGTACTTAAAGTCTTGAAGCAGTACGGTTACGGCTCTCAAGACGACAAAGTCTACCTTCAGTGTTTTGATGCGAATGAACTTCAACGCATCAACAGTGAACTCATGCCTGCAATGGACATGGACTTAAAGCTCGTTCAGCTTATGGCTTACACGGACTGGAACGAAACTATGGTGTACAAAGGCGACAAGGCAACACCATACAGTTATGACTGGATGTTCGAAGCCGACGGAATGAAGAAAGTAGCGAGTTACGCGGAAGGAATTGGACCTTGGAAGCCGATGCTGGTGGATGATAAGTCAACCAAAGACAATATCATCATCAAGCCGTTGATGAAGGCTGCAAAAGACGCTGGCTTGCAAGTGCATCCATACACGTTCCGCGCCGATCCAGGACGCATTCCAGCGTACACTGACAGCTTTGAAGGCATGATGGATGTGTACTACAACCAAGTAAAAGTGGATGGTTTGTTTACTGATTTCCCAGATAAAGCGGTCAGCTTTTTAAATCAGTAATCACGCATTTTGCTGTAAGCTAAAAAATCCCCCAACAGTTTCCTGCTGGGGGATTTTTCGTAGGGCTAATTCACGAATGAATTAGTTGTTTTTATGCAGTTCGCTGTTCAGTTCAACCGCGCTCTTGTTAGCAAGACACTCGATTTGACCTGTTACAGAGTTACGACGGAACAGTAGGTCAGAAACACCTGCAAGATCGCGTGCTTTCACTACTTCTACTTCTTGGCCAGCAGAATCTAGCATGCGTACTTTAGAACCAGCAGTTACGTATAGACCTGATTCGATAGTACAACGGTCACCCATTGGGAAACCAAGACCTGCGTTCGCGCCTAGTAGCGAGTTTTCACCGATAGAAACCACAACTTTACCGCCGCCAGATAGCGTACCCATGATAGATGCGCCGCCGCCGATGTCAGAGCCGTTACCAACCACTACGCCAGCAGAGATACGACCTTCAACCATGCTCACGCCAGTTGTACCTGCGTTGAAGTTGATGAAGCCTTCGTGCATTACCGTTGTGCCTTCGCCAACGTGTGCGCCAAGACGTACGCGAGAAGTGTCAGCGATACGAACGCCAGTTGGTACCACGTAGTCCACCATTTTAGGGAACTTGTCTACGCAATCTACGCTTAGTGCACGACCCGCTAGGCGAGCTTCGATTTGACGCTCTGCTAGTTCAGGTAGATCGATTGGACCTTCGTTAGTCCATGCGATGTTGTGTAGTAGACCGAAGATGCCGTCTAGTACCGTGCCGTGCGGTTGAACTAGGCGGTTAGAGATAAGTTGAAGTTTTAGGAAGCCTTCAGCAACGCTTTGTGGCTGCTCGTCAGTTGCAAGGACAACCAGTACAAGTGGTTGTGCTGATTCTGCTGCTTTTGCTGCGAAAGATGCGTTTGCCGCATCGCCGTTTGCTTCAAATGCTGCTGCCAGTTCTGCGCTTTGTGCTGCAGAGATCTCGATAGCTTGGTTGCCTTGCTCGTAACCTGCTACTGCTGCTAGTGCGTTAACAAGCGCTTCGCTTGGGTTAAGAACTGGGTTTGGGAAAAACGCTTCGATGATTTTGCCGTCGCGGTTTTTAGTTGCCGTACCAAAGGCTAGAGAGAAGAAAGCCATAGTTGATCTCCATGTGTTGAGTCTTGTGTCTCGTCTGTTCACTGACAAGAAATAATTAAGTTGTCAGTCATCATAAAGAGAGTGTTGGGGAGTTTAAAGAGGGGAAATGGAGAAAGTCCGTAGATGGATACCTTTTGTCTTTTTAGAGATATGTTTGTCTGATGAGAAATGTGTCGCAAAAGCCTTACCAGACCGATTTTGGGCAGAGACACAGTGAAGTTGTAGAAGGGGGCATCGCAAAAAATAAGGGGAGGACCGAAGTCACTCCCCCTACACTGGGTTTGTTGGATTTACTGGCTTTGGATAGTAAAGCGACAAATCGACTTAGAGGCTAAGTTCACCGACGGCTACTGCAAGTGCAACCGTTGCACCTACCATTGGATTATTGCCCATACCGATGAAGCCCATCATCGCTACGTGTGCAGGTACTGAAGAGCTACCCGCGAATTGTGCATCGGCGTGCATGCGACCCATAGTGTCTGTCATGCCGTAAGAGGCAGGGCCTGCCGCCACGTTATCTGGGTGTAGAGTACGACCAGTACCACCGCCTGATGCCACAGAGAAGTAAGGCATGCCTTCACGGTTACGCTCTGCTTTGTAGATACCGGCAACTGGGTGCTGGAAGCGAGTCGGGTTAGTCGAGTTACCAGTGATGCTCACATCCACTTGTTCTTTATGCATAATAGCCACGCCTTCACGTACATCGTCTGCACCGTAGCAAAGGATCTCACCACGTGGACCTTGGGAGAAACGGCGACGTTCTACTTCCACTAACTCACCAGTTTGGTAGTTGTATTGAGTGCGTACGTAAGTGAAACCATTGATGCGTGAGATGAGGTAAGCGGCGTCTTTACCTAAACCATTCAGGATCACTTTCAACGGATTTTTGCGTGATTTGTTCACGTTTAGTGCGATTTTGATTGCGCCTTCTGCCGCTGCGAATGACTCGTGACCGGCAAGGAAAGCGAAACAGCCGCTTTCTTCATTCAATAGACGAGCCGCCAATGCACCGTGACCGATACCCACTTGGCGTTGCTCTGCCACGCTGCCGGGTTTAGTGCACGCCTGAAGACCTTCACCGATGATGTTTGCTGCTTCTTCTGCTGTTTTTGCTCCGCGGAAAATCGCCAAAGCGGTGCCCAGTTTGTAGGCATCTGCCGCGCTTTCAAACGCGATAGGTTGAGTGTCCATCACTAGTGCTTTAGGGTCGATACCACGATCCATACAGCATTGGTAAGCCGCTTCCAGAGAAGAAAGTTGCATTTCGTCTAATGTGCGACGTACAGATTCAGTAATTGGAGTGTTCATAATCTCTTTCCTCTTGGTGGCAATTATTGTTGGCGTGGGTTAATGGTCGTTACGGCTTCGTCAAAACGACCGTAAGTGCCCGTTGCTTTTTCTGCTGCTTCTGCTGCAGATACGCCTTCGTTGATGGCTTTCATCATCTTGCCTAGGTTGAGATATTGGTAACCAATCACTTCTTTGTTTTCGTCTAGCGCGAGTTTTGTTACGTAGCCTTCAGCCAGCTCCATGTAACGCACGCCTTTTGCTTTAGTTGAGTAGCTAGTACCCACTTGGCTGCGTTGAGTTTGACCAAGGTCTTCCAGTGCCGCACCAATTTCCAAGCCGCCTTCAGAGAAAGCAGATTGAGTGCGACCGTAAACAAATTGAAGGAAGATTTCGCGCATCGCGACGTTGATAGCATCACATACCAAATCGGTATTCAGTGCTTCAAGAATAGTTTTGCCTGTTAGGATTTCTGCGGCCATCGCTGCGGATTGAGTCATGCCAGAACAGCCGATCGTCTCGATCAAAGCTTCTTCGATGATGCCGTTTTTAACGTTGAGAGTCAGTTTTGCTGCACCTTGTTGAGGAGCACAAGCACCAACGCCGTGGCTAAGACCAGAAATCGCGATAACGTCTTTTGGATTGATCATTGCGCCTTCGACAGGGATCGGTGCAGATGCATGAAGATCGCCGCGTTGAATCGGGCACATTGATTGGATTTCGTGTGAGTATTGCATAGTGTTTTCCCAGTGTACGATATCCAGCCTATTTGTCAGACTCAACGGCGTTGACTGCTCTTATTCGCTCCATCAAATAGAAAACTATGTTCAGGAGGTTCATGCGTTTGTTGCCTTGTTGAGTTAACAACTATTTTGGATATCTTTTTAATTTTTGAGAAAACAGGAGCGGGGTTGGAGAAGAGTTGAATTGCTCACTACAGAACTCTCGCTTTCACAACATAAGCGAAAGCACTTCCAACAGGGCTGACCTGTTTTCGTTTCTGTAGGAGTCATTAGCTTTAACAGCGGTTCGAATCTTTCGATTCCGGTGGTACCCCATCACCGAACCCATTTAGACTAGATCTAAGTCACACTAATCTGCAACATGAAATTTAGAGCAATTTGGGATATTAAATCGGTTCTTTATATTCTCAGAGATATATGGAGATAAACGGAAGGAATAAAAAAACGCCGCATAATGCGACGTTTTTTCTAAACAAATGAGAGGCTTATGCAGCGTCTTCTTGCTCGCTATCTTCTTCAACAGCTTCAAGCTTCTTTGCTTTTTTTGGTGCAGGTTTACGTTTTGCACCAAGAGCGTAAAGCACTTCTTCTTTGTTTTGCGCAAGGAACATTGCAAGATCTTCTTGCTTACCTTCGTCTTCTAGAAGTTCACTTTTACCCAGCAGTGAGAATAACTCGTCTGCCATATCCAGCATTTTGTCGTATGCGTCAGCTTCCGCTTTAGAGGTAAAAGTCATTTTCTCTTCTCCATTGCGTTCTACCACGTACTTGACGATTACAGCCATGGTTGGTCCCCTAATTTGGTGTATTGATACTGGCTTTTTATACAGTTTTTGACCAATCAAGTCTAGCGACAAGCCTCAGAATGAGAGACACGTACAACTAACTGACTAGCATTTAAACTATCTTGGTTTCACTTTGCGGATTTGTCCGCCAAAGGAAGGTTTGTTGGTCGCTCCCAATCTTGGCAAAATTCGATAAACGTTCTGAGCAATGGGCTTTGATATTTCTCTTTATGAACCAGTAACCAGAAGCGACGTTTCATATCTAAAGGCATGTCGAGCAGTTTTACGCGGCCGTCACGAATAGCAGGTTCTGCAGACAAACGTGACAAACAGCCCAAGCCTAACCCTGCCGATACTGAGTTGATCAACGCTTCGGTGGTATTGAGCTGAAAAGCTTCATGCCAATGTTCCAAGCGCGGCGCGACAACGCGCATAAAAAATTCGCGTGAACCAGATCCTGCCTCTCGCAATATCCATTCACTGTTTTCTAGCTCGGTTAAGTTTACTGGCCCTTCGTGCGCGGCTGGGGAATTGGGCGCGCAAATCACGCACATTTCATCTTCGCTAAACTGGGTAGACTGCAATTCAGGGTGAAGTGTTTTGCCTTCAATGAGGGCTATGTCTAACTCGTAATCGGTCAGCATGTCGCAGATTTGTGCGGAGTTAGAAATGAACAGACTTTGAGAACGATGGTTCGTTTGCTGACGAAATTCGCTAAGCAAATAGGGCGCGACTTGGTTGCCAATGGTGTCGCTGGCACCAATGCGAAGTTGGCCCGATAGCGCTTGGTCACCATCGAAAATGCTCTCGATGTCCTTGGCTCGGTTGAGTAATTCATCCGCCAGTGGCAGTAGTTTTTGACCTTCTTGGTTCAAAATCAGTCGGTTATTAACACGATCAAATAAGTGATGGCCGATCTGCTTTTCTAATTCTGAGAGTGCCATGCTCACTGCGGCTTTCGATAAAAAGAGACTATCAGAAGCCGCTGTGAGCGTTTTGTGCTGCGTGATCGTCGTAAACACTTTCAGTTGTTTAAGAGAAATGTGACTTGAGATACCCCACCGTTAAGTAATTCTGAACGTTTGTTTTAAATAATTAGATATATCGGAACGAAGTGCAAGCGTATTATAC
>NZ_WXWS01000621.1:0-6117 GCF_009904715.1 Vibrio sp. V42_P2S4T144
GTGTAAGTATTGGTGGTGATTTTGTGGCTCTTAAAGAGAGAAGGCGTAGATAAGAAAGCTCACAAGTAATTTATTTACATAAAGTTTTCGCATCAAATCACCGTTTTAACTCACAATAAAGTAATATAACTGAGTCATTCTCGTACAACCTCGCATTTTGAGACGGTGTAAAGGGGAGGCAGATTAGGGCATTACCTCATTAACGAAGTAGCCTTGCTCATCACAATTATTATCGTTTTTCATTAAGGGAGGGTGAGAATGGACGCAGACACCATTAACAGTTTTTTTCTAATAGGTGCGTTGTTAATCGCACTTAGCGTTCTTTTAAGCCCAGTGTCTTCTAAGTTGGGAATCCCAATTCTTTTGGTATTTTTAGCCGTTGGAATGCTGGCGGGGGAAGACGGCTTAGGCGGCATCTTATTCGATAACTTTTCGATCGCTTATTTGGTTAGTAACCTCGCATTAGCCATCATTTTGCTTGATGGTGGGATGAGAACGCGGGTCGCCAGCTTTAGGGTTGCGTTATGGCCCTCGGTCTCTTTGGCGACATTTGGCGTTGCGATCACCACCATTTTGACCGGGCTGATGGCAACGTGGTTATTCGACTTAGATTTATTGCAAGGCATATTGGTTGGTGCGATTGTTGGTTCCACCGATGCTGCCGCGGTCTTCTCTCTACTCAAAGGTCGTAGCCTGAACGAACGTGTTGGTTCAACGCTGGAAATTGAATCCGGCACCAATGACCCTATGGCGGTGTTTCTGACCGTAACTCTGATTGCTATTTTAGCGAACCCTGGCGCAGATTTAAGTGCGGGCTTTTTGGCGTTCAGTTTTCTTAAGCAGTTTGGTATTGGCGCGTTACTTGGCTTCGCTGGTGGCTGGATCTTATGGAAAGTTATCAATCGCAATCAATTACCAGATGGGCTGTATTCTATTTTAACGGTCAGTGGTGGCTTGCTTATTTTTGCTTTATCTAACACTTTGGGTGGCAGTGGTATTTTGTCGATTTACCTTGTTGGTCTTTTATTAGGTAACCGTCCAACACGCAGCCGCCACTCTATTCTTCATGTTTTAGATGGTATGACGTGGCTAGCTCAAATTGGTATGTTCTTGGTGCTTGGTTTGTTGGTTACACCATCCAATTTACTCTCTATTGCGTTGCCAGGTCTTGCGCTTGCTTTCGGGATGATTTTGTTTGCCCGACCAATCTCAGTTTGGATTGGTTTACTGCCATTCAAGAGTTTCACGCCACGTGAAAAGTGGTTTGTCTCTTGGGTAGGACTGCGTGGTGCTGTACCTATCATCCTCGCGGTATTTCCGATGATGGCAGGGTTGCCAGATGCTCAACTGTACTTCAATTTGGCATTCTTTGTAGTAATGGTGTCTTTGATAGTACAAGGGGGCACGTTGACTAAGGCGATGTCTCTTGCAAAGGTCGAGCTACCTTCTAAGCCTGAGCCAATTTCGCGTACGGGTGTAGAGATTTACCCGACCAGTGAGTGGGAGCTGTTTATCTATAGACTTAAAGCAGATAAATGGTGCATTGGTGAGCCATTACGTAGTCTTTCGATGCCGGAAGGAACGCGTATCGCCGCTGTATTTCGCAGTAAAGAGCTATTGCACCCATCCGGCAGTACGCGTCTTGAGGAAGATGATACCTTGTGTGTATTAGCACAAGAAAAGGATTTAGATGCACTGAGCTTACTGTTTAGTGAAGCCCCAGAGAAAGCGTCGCTAGCGCGATTCTTCGGTGACTTCTTCCTCGATATTGAAGTGAAGCTTGCCGATATTGCCGTGATGTATGGTTTGAATCTGGGGGATGAACCGCTGGATAAAAGTTTGAGAAACCTTGTCGAAGAGCAATTAGGTAGCACGCCAGTATTGGGAGACCATTTCGAGTGGCAAGGTTTGCATTGGATCGTCGCTGATGTTGTTGATCAGCAGGTCACTAAAGTCGGTATCCGATTGCCAAACGAAAAAAGTAAGTCTGACGATAAGACGTCAATCTAGTCGCTCATTTCCGTCAGCATAATCACGGCTTGCGTGCGGTTCTTTACGCCGAGCTTACGGAAAATAGCTGTCATGTGCGCTTTTATGGTGGCTTCTGAAACATTCAATTCGTAAGCGATTTGCTTGTTCAGCAAGCCATCGGACAACATTCCCAACACTTTATATTGCTGCGGTGTTAGCGCAGCAATCTTTTCCGCTAAGTCATTACATGCCGCGTTATTGGTGATCAACCCTTCAGGGAAGTATGGGTCGCCATTCAGCACTTGATTGAGCGCGTTCACTAATTCGCGCATGTCGCTGGACTTGGGAATAAAACCAAATGCACCATGGCTTTTCACCTGCGTCACGATCGCCGGCTCTTCACTCGCTGAAACGACGACGATAGGTAAATCTGGATGCTCTGCTCGCAAATGAATCAAGCCAGACATACCATTTGCTCCTGGCATTTTGAGATCCAATAGCACTAAATCTGGCTCTTCCTCTCGCTCCAACAAAGCCAGAAGTGCGTCGAGTGAGTCCGCTTCCAGCAAATTTGCACCACTAATAGCCATGTGGATAGATTGAAACAAGGCATTCCGGAAGAGTGGGTGATCATCTGCAATAATGATGGTGTAGGTCGAATCCATGACGTTAAACACTTTTGACTATTTCGTTAAATTTATTATTGTCCAGCTTTGAGAGAGTGGACAATATTTATTCGCTAAAAGTCTGAACCAAATCGACTTTTATTAGGAAAATTGCATATAAACGCAATGTTCTTATTCAAATCTGAGCAATAAAAAACGCCAGTGGACATCACTGGCGTTTGAATATCTGGTTATCAGAACTGCTTGATATGCTCTAAGAAAGGCTCAGCTTGCATGAATCCCGTCAAACGAGCGTTTGAAACGTGTTCGCCACTGGCATCCCAAAACTCAATTGTTGGTAAACCAAGTACATTCATGTGCTTCAGTAGTTCGATGTCTTGCACTTGGTTTTTGGTCACGTCCGCTTGCAGAAGAACGAAGTCTTGCAGTTTTGCTTCGACGCTTGGGTCATGGAAGGTGTACTTTTCAAACTCTTTACATGCTACACACCAATCGGCGTAGAAATCGAGCATGACGGGTTTACCTGCCGCTTTCGCAAGTGCCAGTTGTTCTTCAAGCTCCGCCACGTTAGCAATGTGAGTAAAGCTAACAGTGGCCAGCTGAGTTTGTGTTGTGCTGTTGCCAAACCAGTAATTTAAGATAGGTTGTGCTGAGGCTAGCAAACCTAAGACGGCGATTATGCCCACGGCACTTTGTTTCCAGCCACCAAACTCTAGACTGTTTTTGATGTGGTATAGCCAACCAAAAGCAGCAATACCCAGTGCTGACCACAGAATCGTTGACCACATTTCTGGCATGATACGCTCTAGTAAGAAGATAGGTGCGGCAAGCAGAATAAAGCCGAACAGCGTTTTCACGCGGTCCATCCAACCGCCGGCTTTTGGTAGCAACTTGTTGCCAAATACCGCTACAAGGATCAACGGAATACCCATGCCCATCGCTAGCGCGTAAAGGGCGACCCCACCGGTGAGTAAGTCGCCACTTTGTGCGACGTAAAGCAGCGCACCAGAGAGTGGGGCGGTAGTACACGGAGAACAAACCAAGCCAGATATTGCCCCCATTGCAAACACGCCAGCACTGCTACCACCTTGCTGCTTGTTACTTAAGTTATTCAGCCACGTTTGCACGCTGCTTGGTAGCTGTAATGAGTACAGACCAAACATAGAAAAAGCGAGTGCGATGAACAGTACGCTCAAACCAATCAGCACATAAGGGTGTTGCATTGCCGCTTGGAACTGCATGCCAGCAGACGCGACCACAAGGCCGAGTAGGGTGTAAGTCAGCGCCATGCCTTGCACGTAGACGAATGACAAGCCTAGCGCGCGGCGTTGGCTTAGTTTGCCACTGCCAAGCACTATGCTGGTCAGAATTGGGTACATCGGTAGCACACAAGGTGTAAATGCCAAGCCCACACCAAGCGCCAAGAACAGAAGTGGTGTCCACCAGTTATCAGCAAGGTTGGCTGCAAGGCTATCTTGCTGTGTTACTGGCGCCGATGATGTGTCACCAGACGTAGATGATTGCGCCGCTGGTGGCGTTGCTGTTGGTGCCTGTTCTGCTTTTGATGCAGTTGTCGCCGTTGTTGAATCTGAGTTCGACGAAGTAAACGCGCTGATAGGAATCACGCGAGTTTCTGGCGGGTAACAGAAGCCTGCTTTCGCACAACCTTGGTATTGCACGACTACGCGAGCACCGTCTTGCCAATCATGCATTGGTACATTAACGAAGAGAGGTTGAGTATAGATATGCACGTCACCAAAGAATTCATCTTTATGCGGTGTGCCGTCTTCCATTTGCAGTTCGCCTAGCGATACTTTCTCACCAGCTACAGACAAGCGCTCTTGATATAGGTAGTACCCGTCACGTACCTGCCAATCGAGCATCAATTTGTCATCTTGCTGGTAGAAGTTAAATGGAAACGCCTGATCAACCGGAACAAAGCTGTCGCTGCTGCTACCAAAACTGTTGTTCTGGCTACTGTTAAACTGGTCTTTGCCAAATAAAGCTAAAGACGGAGTGGAAAAGGTAATGAGCCCTAAGAGTAAAACGGAAAGTAATGCGCGCATAAAAGAGTCAATTCATCTTAGATAATTGCCGTTAGTGTAACTCAATCAGACCCGGAGGCGAGTCAATAAGTTTCATGAAAATGAAGATTTATTGAGCATAAATCAAGACAACAGGGAATAAAAAAGGGAGCCGAAGCTCCCCGAGTAAGACTCTGTTTCTACTAGATCAGTAGACCACCGAATGCGAAGCCAAGTGCTACCGCAGAAGCGATGGTTACCACACCAGGTACAAAGAATGGGTGGTTGAATACGTACTTACCGATACGAGTTGAACCCGTGTCGTCCATCTCAACCGCTGCTAGAAGCGTTGGGTAAGTTGGCAGCACGAATAGCGCACTTACTGCTGCGAAAGATGCAACTGCGGTAAGTGGTGCCACACCGATTGCTAGTGCTGCTGGCATCAGCGCAACAGTAGTAGCACCTTGCGAGTAAAGCAGCATTGAAGCGAAGAATAGAACAAGTGCTAGCATCCATGGGTAGTCTGCTAGTAGCGCACCAGCCACTTCTTTGATGCCGTCAACGTGCGCGTTAACGAACGTAGAACCTAGCCATGCCACACCAAGAACACACACACACGCTGTCATACCAGAGCGGAATGTTGCTGCGGCTGGGATTTTGCCAGCATCGATTTTACAGCTCATTACGATAGCTGCCGCAGCTGCTAGCATTACCGTCATGATAGCTTCGTTACGACCTAGAGCAGGGTTCTCGATAAGGCCAACAGAGCCAGAAATTGCTGCTGCGTAACACACGACAAATGCGATTGCGCCTAGGAAGATGAAGGTTGCTTTCTTCGCTGTTGGTAGGATTTCGCGTTTTGCTTCTGTATTTAGCTTGATTAAGCCTTTTTCTAGACGCTCTTGGTATTCAGCATCGTCTTTTAGCTCACAGCCCATGAAGTTCGCCACGAACGCACCGATCATGCACGCGATGAACGTCGTTGGGATACAGATTGCTAGTAGTGTTAGGTAGTCAACGCCAAATGGGTGCAGCATTGCCGCGAACGCTACAACAGCCGCTGAGATTGGTGATGCGGTGATAGCGATTTGCGATGCTACGACCGCGATAGACAGTGGACGAGAAGGGCGCACGCCTTGGCCTTTCGCTACTTCTGCAATCACTGGCAAAGTAGAGAATGCCGTGTGGCCAGTACCCGCCATTAATGTCATTAGGTAAGTTACGATAGGCGCATAAAAGGTGATGCGCTCAGGATGCTTGCGCAAAAAGTTTTCAGCAACTTGCACCATCCAGTCTAAACCACCCGCTACCTGCATTGCTGCGATAGCGGTGATTACAGACATGATGATCAAAATTACGTCAACGGGAATGTAAGCTTGGCTTGTTGGTACGCCCAAGATCAAAGACAACGCAATGACCCCAGCACCACCGGCAAAACCAATGCCGATACCACCGATTCTTGCCCCCAAATAGATGAAGAGCAGAACCACGAAGAG
>NZ_WXWS01000539.1:0-6070 GCF_009904715.1 Vibrio sp. V42_P2S4T144
GATTGCATTGATGTTGGGTGGTGGTCTAGCTGCTGCTCAAGCAATGGCGGTGACGACTGGTTTACCATTTACTATTGTTTTGCTTGTTGCAACGGTATCTTTGATAAAAGGTTTGATGGATGAACCTCGTCCAAAGGCGGTTTCTAAGAAATCAAAATAACTAGTATCAGCAATTAAATTATTGATAAAAGCGGTATGCGAAAGCATGCCGCTTTTTTTTGGATTTCTATTTTTCTCTGAGAAATGAACAGCATGGAAAATGGTCTTATTCTGGTTGTTTTTTGTACTGCGTATTTAGGTGACTATTTAATAAATTAGACCTCGAACTATTTTAACTTTTGGTTAATAGGCTTGTTTTTGTGATATGCGTCACAAAAATACCGATAAAAAGGCGGATTATTTGATTTTTAGTCGCGAGGGATGCCCATAATAAAAAGGAAATTTAATTAGACCTCAAAGGATATGTATTTTCACATGATCACATCAGCACCTTGGGTCCTTTATCCAGAGATTGGAGAAGACTCAAGTAAAAAATGGATTTTTCGTGAGCCTAAAATCTCTGATGGTGACGACATTTACAGCTTGATTGCAGACTGTCCTCCATTGGACATGAACTCATCTTATTGCAATTTCCTACAGTCTACGCATTTCAGCAAAACCAGTATTTTGGTTGAGCAAAAAGGCGAAATCGCAGGTTTCATTTCCGGTTATCAGAAACCAGACGAGCAAGACGTTTTATTTGTCTGGCAAGTTGCAGTCTCACCTCGCTTTAGAGGTCATGGTTTAGCATTCCGCATGTTGAAAGAACTTCTCACCCGAGAGGAATTAGGCGGTGTTAAATCGGTAGAAACTACCATCACGGAAGATAATAAAGCCTCTTGGGCACTGTTCAAAAAGTTAGATGCGATGAACGGCAATTCTGGCCAAGTAAGCACATTTTTGGATGAAGAAGCCCACTTTAAAGGCAAACACGATACAGAATATTTGTATCGCATTCCTCTCAAATAATCCTCAAACAATAGGAATTAAAAACGGTCTCATCATGGATATTTTCAAAAAGCAGGAATCCAACGTACGCTCATATTCAAACAATTTCCCGGTCGTTTTTCGTAAAGCGAAAGGCTGCTGGCTAGAAACAGAACAAGGTGAACGATACTTAGACTTCCTTGCTGGAGCGGGATCTCTAAATTATGGCCATAACAATCCAGTACTAAAACAAGCGTTGCTTGAGTACATTGAAATGGACGGTATTACTCACGGTTTGGATATGCACTCAGAAGCGAAAGCATCGTTTCTGGAAGCGTTGGATACTTACATCCTTAAACCAAGAAACTTGGATTACAAGGTTCAGTTTACGGGCCCAACAGGCACTAACGCTGTTGAGGCGGCATTGAAGCTGGCTAAAAAAGTAAAAGGCCGCGACAGCGTCGTTGCGTTTACTAACGGTTTCCATGGTTGTACTGCTGGCGCACTGGCTGCAACGGGTAACCAGCATCACAGACAAGGTAACGGTTCTAGTCTAAGTAACGTCACTCGTATTCCATTTGAAGGTTACGCTGGCGTAGATGGTCTTGCGCTGTTCGAAACCATGCTAAATGATAACTCTGCAGGTATGGATAAACCAGCCGCTGTACTTCTTGAAACTGTGCAGGGTGAAGGTGGTTTAAATGCTGCTTCAAACGAGTGGTTACAACGTTTGAGCAAAATCTGTAAAGCCAATGACATTCTTGTGATTGTCGATGACATTCAAGCAGGTTGCGGACGTACCGGTACTTTCTTTAGTTTCGAGCCGTCTGGTATCCAACCGGATATCGTGACGCTATCGAAGTCGATCGGTGGTTACGGTTTGCCGATGGCTGTCGTGTTACTTAAGCCTGAGCTTGACCAGTGGAAGCCAGGCGAGCATAACGGTACGTTCCGTGGCAATAATCACGCCTTTATTACTGCTGCAAAAGCACTAGAAATTTACTGGGCAAACGATGATTTTGAAACACACATCAAGCAGTGTTCAGACAAGGTAAGTGCAGTTATTGACCGTTGTGTTCGTCGCTTTCCTCAAATGTTTGTGCAGAAAAAAGGCCGCGGCATGATGGTTGGTATTGAATGTATCAATGGTGACATGGCATCTGAAATTGCGAAAAACTGTTTCGAGAATGGAATGGTGATAGAGACAGCGGGTCCAGAAGATGAAGTTGTGAAGTTCTTCTGTCCACTAACCATCAGCGAATCAGAGCTAGATCAAGGACTAAGCATCTTTGAAAATGCAGTAGAGACTATCGCTGCGAAACATTTCAAACAAGCATCTTAATAAGGATTTTAATTATGATCGTCAGAACTCTAGATGAATGCCGCAACAGCGAACGACGTGTTGTTTCAGATAACTGGGAAAGTGTCCGCATGTTGTTGAAAGACGACAACATGGGTTTCTCTTTCCACATCACAACGATTTATGAAGATACAGAAACTCATATTCACTATCAAAACCACCTTGAATCGGTGTTTTGTATGAGTGGTGAAGGTGAGATTGAAGTTGTAGGTGGAGAAACGTACCCAATCAAACCAGGTACATTATACATCCTTGATAAACACGATGAGCACTACTTGAGAGCTTATAAGAATAAAGAAATGGTAATGGCGTGTGTGTTTAACCCACCGATTACTGGCGCTGAAGTGCACGATGAAAACGGTGTTTATCCTCTCGTTGACTAAAAGATGATGGTGGGGTGCTTTGCCACCCCACACTTTACTATCTCTTCTTTTTTCTTTTTAAAGTTACCAATCAAAAAGGCTTATCATGACATTTACCGTAGAAAAAATCGGCGGTACATCAATGACAGCATTTGATGCTGTTCTCGACAATATTATTCTTCGTCCCAAAACACCATACAATCGTATTTTTGTCGTATCTGCATACGGTGGTATGACCGATGCGCTGCTCGAGTGTAAAAAAACCAGTAAACCAGGCGTTTATCAGCTTATCGCGAAACGCGACGACAAATGGGAAGAAGCGTTAGCGTACGTTGAAAGCCGTATGTTGCTGACCAATGAAAATATTTTTGCGGACCCAATGAATCGTATCCGTGCGGATAAATTCATTCGCTCCCGCATTGCTGAAGCGAAAAACTGTATCGCGAATATTTTAGAAACCTGTCAGTACGGTCAATTTTCGTTGCGCCAGTACTTGCCTCAAATTCGAGAGTTTCTCTCGTCTATCGGTGAGGCACATAGTGCTTACAACACAGCACTAAAACTAAAAAATATGGGTATTAACGCTAAGTTCGTTGACCTGTCTGGTTGGGATAATCAAGCGCCAAGAAGCCTTGATGAGTCGATTAGTGACGCGTTTGCTGATATCGATGTATCAAAAGAACTGCCAATCGTGACAGGTTATGCTTACTGTAAAGAGGGCCTAATGCACACTTATGACCGAGGTTATAGTGAGATGACATTTAGCCGAATTGCAGCAATAACAAAAGCGGATTTAGCAGTAATTCACAAAGAGTACCACTTGAGCTCAGCAGACCCACGCGTTGTTGGTCCTGAAAAAGTATTACCAATTGGTAGTACAAACTATGACGTAGCAGACCAACTTGCGAACCTTGGCATGGAAGCGATTCACCCAAATGCCGCTGCGGGTTTACGTGAAAGTGGTATTGAGCTACAGATTAAAAATACATTCGAACCTGAACACGAAGGTACTTTGATCTCTTCAAGCTATCGTCCGGAAGAAGACAAAGTCGAGATCATCGCAGGTAAAGAGAAAGTATTTGCACTGCATTTGTTTGACCAAGCAATGGTAGGAAAAGCCGATAACGTTAGTTACGAATTGATGGAAATCATCTCCGATGCTCGTGTAAGTTTGGTTGGTAAAGAGATGAACGCGAACTCTATTACTTACTATCTAGGTGGCAGTACTGATAGCTTAAACAAAGTATTGTATAAAGCCGAGAAACGTTATCCGAATGCCTCGATTAAAGGTCGTATGGTCGCGCTTATCTCAGCCATCGGTTCTCAAATTGATACCAATAAGACGTTGGCGAAAGGTGTGCTTGCATTGATGAATAATGGCGTTACGCCAGTTGCACTGCACTCATCATTGAGAAATGTAAATGTTCAATTTGTTGTCGGTGATAAGGAATACCAGCACGCGATTTGCGCATTGCATGATGAGTTTTTCCAAAGTAGCAGTTTAGCTAAATCGGTTAATGTGGCTTAGTTTATCCACGGTTAAAATACAAAGGAGAGCAGGTTAGCTCTCCTTTTTTGTTTTTCAGTTTGTACTCACAATGCCCACTTTGTATAGGCTAAACAGGCGATTTAAGTAAGTTCCTATGTGGCGATACACATAAGCCAGCAGAATGGTCTGCTGGCTTAATGTTACTGATTAACTAACGTTAACTTAGTTTACTTAAACTTGCTGATTTCTTGTTCAACTTTGTCTAGTTGCTGCAGCTTCTCTTGCATTTTTAGAGAGTCGTAGTTTAGTGAAGCAGGGTTCATCGCTGTGCCACGTTGCATTGGGTATTCTGGAAGTGTTTTAAAGAACTCTCCCACAACGTCTTGTACAGGTACAAATAGCCACATGTTGTCAGCCATCCAACGCAAGTACATTTGTGATTCACTTGGGCCTTTTTCGAATGGGTCAGCACGTAGGTGGATGATTTTAGGCCAGTTCGGAGCAAAACGAACTGCGTTACTTAGGTTCCCTTCAAGCGTTGCAAAGTGAAGTTTCCAGTCATTCCAGCGGACAGCGTTTAATTCACCATTAGATGTAAAGTAAAGCAGCGACTCACGAGGGCCTTTTTCTTGCTTACCTTCAAAGTATGGCATGAAGTTGTAACCATCTAAATGTACACGCCACTCTTTGCCATTTGCTTTGTAGCCTTCTGCCAGTTTTTCTTTTACATCAGGTACGCCAGCAGCTGCCAATAATGTAGGCAACCAGTCTTGGTGTGCCATCATTTCATTGATCTTGGTTCCTGGCTTAATTACGCCTGGCCAACGAACCAGTTGAGGAACACGCATACCGCCTTCCCAAGTTGTACCTTTTTCACCATGGAATGGTGTTGCGCCACCATCTGGCCAAGTCATGGTTTCTGCGCCGTTGTCCGTTGAGTAGATAACGATAGTGTTGTCTGCAACACCTAGCTCATCCAGCTTGTCGAGTAAAACACCTACATGGTCATCGTGTTCCAGCATACCATCGGCATAAATGCTTACACCTGATTTGCCTTGGTATTTTTCCTGCAAGCGAGTCCAAACGTGCATACGAGTGGCGTTATGCCAAATAAAGAAGGGTTTATCCGCTTTAACTGCTTTTTCCATAAATGCCAAAGAGCTTTCTAGGAACTCTTCATCTGCGTGCTCCATACGTTTTCGTGTCATCGGGCCAGTGTCTTCAATCTTACCGTCGGCATAAGACTTAATGACACCACGAGGGCCATAGTTTTTACGAAACTCTGGGTCTTTAGGGTAGTAATAAGTTTCAGGTTCTTCTTCTGCGTTTAGGTGATATAAGTTACCGAAGAATTCGTCAAAGCCGTGTTTTGTCGGTAAGTGCTTATCTTGGTCACCTAAGTGGTTTTTACCAAATTGACCCGTCATGTAACCTTGTTCTTTTAACAGATCTGCAATGGTTGGCGCCCAATCAGGTATGCCGTGGTCAGAGCCTGGCATACCAATTGTTAACAAACCCGTACGAAATGGCTCTTCACCCGTAATAAAGGCCGCGCGACCAGCAGTACAAGACTGTTGTCCGTAGTGATCTGTGAACAACGCACCTTCATTCGCGATACGGTCGATGTTTGGCGTTTTGTAACTCATCATACCTTGGTTGTATGCGCTGATATTCCAGTAGCCGATATCGTCACCAAAAATTGCCAGAATATTCGGTTTGTCGGCTGCCATAGCAGCACTGGACGCCGCTAACAGTCCTGCGCCTACAGCGATTTTGCTCAATTGATTTGCCATAAAAACTCCAGATTGTTGAGAGTAAAGATAAGCACAAGTGAGCCTTATGCTTAGTTGCTGCATAAGTTAATGATGTATATAGAAAAATCCTCTTATACTC
>NZ_WXWS01000010.1:0-6058 GCF_009904715.1 Vibrio sp. V42_P2S4T144
TTATATAGGTGTTTACAGTTCTTATATAAATGAGAGAGTGCGGTATAAGGAATCTTTTGGTCTGAGACTATCGGTGTATGACACAAGTTATCAAACGCATTGGCTACAGCAATAATTTGAGCAAACTCGTTGATCTCATCTCCTTTCAGGCCTTTAGGATAACCAGACCCATCTCTTAGCTCATGGTGCTGCGCGATCACAATTCTCGCGACTTCGGGAAAAGCCTCGATTTGACTCGCAAGATCGACGCCATATTTAGTGTGCAACTTTAAGTAGTTGGTTTCTGGCTCTGTTAGAGGTAGTTGCTTTCTTAATATTGCAGTCGGGATTTTTATTTTCCCGATATCATGGAATAGTGCGGAGAAGGAAAGCTCTTTCAACTGTGCTGCTGAGTACCCTTTAGCACGGCCAATCATCATAGAGATAACAGCCACGTTCAATGAGTGGAAATAAATATCTTCAAACTCATTTTTTCCGTTCATCAGATGTAACGTAACATTATCATCGCACATTAACTTCTCGACGATATCTTCAATAAGAAGCTTTGCTTCATCAACTGCTGCTGTCGGACGGTTACGGATTTTAGTCATGACTGAACGCATACGTGCCAGAGAGCGCTCAAACTCTTTTTCACACTGAATCACGCGTCGACGGTATGCACTTAACTTTTCTATGCGGTTCTGTTTTTCTTGCCACATTTTTTGAGTTTCATGATCTAACGACGCTTCATTTGTTACTCTGTCAGCTTGTCTTTGATCAATAGGGAGTGGAACGGCATCGCTTTGCTCTGGATTAAAGTAAACGAACTTTACGCCGAGGTGGCGGATCATCTCGACTTGCTCTTGGTCTTTAACCTTAAAGCTATTGAGTAGAAAGGGGTGATCGTTCCACTTTAGCGGAAGACGGATATGTAGTCCGGGTTGAATACGATCGACCGTTAGTTTAATGGCTGCCACTTATTCACTACTGATTTATATTTCTTAAGAGAGTTAGAATACTAGTAAATTTTGTGAATAAATTCATCAGTAACTATCAAAACATCAAACCGTTATTTCTAAGCGACTCACTTAATTAGATAGAAGTAAGCTACTTTAAGGAGCGATCTGCTTTGCGTATTTTAAGCTTAGCCTCGAACACTGGCTTGTCTATTACTTCTTGATCTTTGACTAGTCCCATTAACGTTTGTACCGCTACACGGGCCATGTCACTGATAGGAAAGTGCACTGCTGATACTGTAGGGTAAAGACTTTCACAAAGATCAACACTGTCAAAGCTAGTTAATGAGATTTGCTCTGGTACAGAAATACTGTGCTCGTGTAAGTACTGCATTGCGCCAACCGTCATTTCTTCACTGCACGAAAAGACAGCCGTCACATCAGGGTGTCGTTGTAAAATTGCAGCCATTGCATCATAACCACTTTGCCGACCATAATTCCCTTCTTCACACCAGCTTTCATCAATATCTATACCAGCATCCTTCATTGCATCAATATACCCAAGCTTTCTCAATACACTGTTATGACGTTGGGATGGACCGGCAATACAAGCAATCTTTCGATGACCACCAGCTAAAAGGTGCTCAACGGCAATACGGCTTGCATGATGATGGTTAAAGGTAACACAACGCTCTTCTATTCCTTCCACGTAGCGATCCAGGAGAACGAAAGGTGTTGGTTGTTTAGCTAATTCACGTAAGTCATCATCTGACAAATAACGACTATGAAGTACATAGCCGTCACAACGTAAATCATTAAAACGCTGAATTGCCTCTTTTTCACCTTGTGCAGAATGATGGCCTTGAGCTGTAATCAAAAACTTCTTATGAATATCCAGCTCGGTTTGAACCTGCTCCATCATCTCGCCAAAGAAGCCCCCCGTATAGTAAGTCACCAATAACCCAACCATATTACTGGATGAGGTTGCGAGTGAACGAGCAATTGCACTAGGACGATAATTCAATTGCGCCATAGCTTGCTCTACTTTTTTTCGAGTTTCTTCGCGAAACTTCCCCTCCCCATTAATGATTCGAGAAACGGTAGAGCGATTTACACCGGCGAGTTCGGCGACATCTTTAATCCTTGCCATAATGCTATTGGGTCCAACTGCAATTGTTATTAAATATCCGTTTGTGTAGAACGGCTGCCAGCAATTCGTAAGGTGCTTATAGGGGGCGAAGCTGGCAGCCTTTAATCATACACCGACCATTTGATTGGTAGAAACGAGCTCAGAGTAATCCGTGACAGCTATACCATGATGAGCTAACTGTTCTTTTAAAATGGGAGAGGTAAGAACTTGTAACTCTAGCTCTCGCTGAAGCGCATAGCCACTCTTTAAGATAAGCGCCTGATCGGCCTCTGCCGGGTGGCACATCACCTCAACCAAGTCATAGTCAGCTTTTAAGCTCAATAAATGTGTCATTAAACCATCCAAGCTCACTTTTTGGTCATAAAACTCATCAGTAAAGATATACCTGATTGTCATCGATTCTTGACACAAGCCAGTGCCCCGCAGTGGCACTCGGTATTCATTCGCTACTTCTTTAATAACGGGCAAAATTTGAGGGTGAGTATGCGCGTGATGATGGCTATCTAAGTGGCTTAGCTCTAACCCAAGCGATAAAAAATGTTCCACCTGAGCTTTTGCTTCATCATAAACGACCTGAGTTTCGAAGTCCTGCTTACTCCAAAGTTCGTCATAGTTGATAAAGTGCGCTCGGCCGTTGGTCAAGTTAGGATGCTTCGTTATAGGCACACCTGCTGTAAACCTAAGATGAACGCCAATTTTCAAGTCTGGATTATGGCGAGCTAGTTCTAAGGCATGTTGCTCAGCATCCATACCCACCATCATGGTGGTTGAATGAACCACACCTTGCTGATGAGCTTTAACGATGCCGCTATTTACACCTCTCGTTAAACCAAAATCATCAGCATTAAAAATGACTTTCATCGGCGCCCTTCCTTAGTCTTACAACGTCGTTAGTTTAAATTGAGGTAAATACGGAGCGTTCACCGCTAGGATATCATCCAGGATTGACTTGGCGCGGCCAATGTCAGGCACCAATGGGTTATTGGTTAATGCCATAAGCGCCTTGTCATAATTACCTTCGACAGCAGCTTCTATTGTTAGCTGCTCATACGCTTTAACTTGATGGAGTAATCCTTTGATATTGTTTGACAACTCGCCAACCGCAAGAGGTTTCGCCCCCCAGCTACCAATCACCGCACTACATTCAATCACAGCATCGTCAGGTAGGCCGTTGATCGCTCCATTATTTAAAACGTTAACAACATGAATACTATTACGATTGTTATAAATTGAATCAACTAGGTTCAGTGATGCATCAGAATAATAAGCACCACCCCGCTCCTCTAACTCTTTCGGCTTATGATCGAGGGTAGGATCTTGATAGAGCTTAAACAGCGCATTTTCTGTTTCCATTACCTGCTCAGCACGAGTGCCTTTTTCATCGGCACTTTGTTTCTCTTCAGCAAGCATGGCATCAGTTTGGTAGAAGTAACGATGATAAGGACATGGTATCGCCCCCAGTGCTTTTAGAAATGCCGGATCCCACGGCTCTTCCCAGATATTCTTCATACTGAAGTTGGCACCATCACCGACTTTCTCTAATACCGTTTGAGTAATATCTTCCCCATTGAGCCATGCTTTGTGTACCCACACGAGATGGTTTAACCCAGCAAACTCAAGTTGTAGCTCTTTTGGCTCGCACTCCATCATTTCTGCAATCATCATTTCCATTGAAACGGGCACATTGCATAAACCAATACTCTTTACTTTGGTGTACTTACTGACCGCTTCGGAAACTAAACCCGCTGGGTTGGTGAAATTGAGCATCCATGCGTTTGGAGCCAACTCTTCAATGTCTTTACAGATATCAAGAATGACCGGAATGGTTCGCAGTGCTTTAGCAAAACCACCAGGGCCCGTTGTTTCTTGGCCGATGACGTCGTACTTGATTGGGATTCGCTCATCGTTAGCGCGTGCAGCAAGGCCACCAACACGAAACTGCGTCATCACAAAATCCGCATCTTTTATCGCAGCACGGCGATCGAAACCGGCTTTTATCTCAATTTTTGCTCCGGCTTTATCGACCATTCGCTGAGCCAATCCTTTGATGATCTCAAGCTTCTCAGCTCCTGACTCAATGTCCACAAAATGGATTTTCTTAACGGGTAAATATTCTAAGCGCTTAATAACCCCTTCAACCAATTCCGGGGTATAGCTACTACCACCGCCAATAATGGCAAGTTTGATCGCCTCTCTAGACATTTTCATCCCCCTTTACTTGTTCGAGATTTTTTTGTTCAGTGCGACGATTTCTACAGCCATCTCTTGAGCCAAAATCGTAGTCATCAGGTGATCTTGAGCATGCACCATCACTAACGTCATCGGGACTTTCCCTTCTCCCTGATCTTCTTCAATAAGCTGAGTCTGTATTAAGTGGGCTTTATTAATGCACTCTCTTGCTTGAGAGAGCTTCTCGTCAGCCGCTTCAAAATCTTGTTCTCGAGATAAACGCAATGCCTCGTAGCTTAAACTTCTGGCTTCACCAGCATTGCAAATGATCTCCATCACAACCAATTCTTGTTCCATCATTTTCTCCCCGAAAATCGGGCCGCGGTAATTGCGGCCCATTAAGCACAGTTAAGCAGTAACGCCTTCGCCTGACGGCTGCGTGTCACCTTTAGTTTCCTTCGTCGTTGGTAGTTCTTGCTCCAACATTTGCTTCTCAAACATTTTGAAGAATGGGAAGTAGATGATTAGATCAAGAATCAATAAACCAATGACGAGCAATACTGGCGCAAAGGTCCAACCGCTACCCCACGAAGCACCTATCAGTGCCGGTGTTGTCCAAGGTGTTGTAGCGACACCCATACCCACAAAGCCGACATGCACAGCAAAATACGCAATCGTAGCGTTGATGACTGGAGCGAAGACGAACGGGATAAACAAGGTCGGGTTCATCACAACTGGGCTACCGAAGATCACTGGTTCGTTGATTTGGAAAAAGCCAGGCACCGAACTCATTCGACCAATGCTCTTAAGGTGAACAGAACGGCTAAACGACATCAGCATAACAAGAGCAAGTGTTGCACCAGAGCCGCCAATAAAGATGTAAAAATCCCAGAACGGTTGAGTAAATACATTTGGAATCGGTTCACCTGCAACAAAGGCTTCAATGTTGGCACCAATGTTGGTCAAAAAGATTGGAGAAAGCAGTCCAACAACAATTGCAGCACCATGAATACCCGCAAACCAAAGCAGCTGGCAAAGCAATAAAGCGCCAATAATGGCAGGCAATGAGTTAGACGCACTAATTAGCGGTTTAAAGATAGCCATAACAGCATCTGGAATCAGCATGTCGTACTGGGTTTGTACGAAAAGGCTAAGTGGATATAAGGTAATGAATATCGCTAAGACTGGTAGCAATACTTCAAATGATCGCGCAATCGCCGGTGGCACCTGCTCTGGCATGCGAATCGTAATATTGTGCTTTTTCATAAAACGGTAGAGCTCCACCGAGAAAAATGCACACATCACTGCGGTGAAGATCCCGGTTCCGCCCATGTGAGACATAGACAACGCGCCATCTTTAGCTGGGGCCGCAATGAGTAAAAAAGACATTAGTGACAATACAGCACTCGTGATCCCATCCATCTTGTAAGCCTTCGCTAAACTATAAGCAACGCCCAGCGAAACAAAAATGGTCATGATCCCCATCGACATGTTGTAGGGCATCATTATGGTATCAAAATGTGTAGTGGCGAAATCGAGCCAAATTCGACCAAAAGTAAAGGTTGTATCTTCGGCAAATGGGGGGAATGCAAAAATCAAAATGAAACTACCGACAATAATAAACGGCATTGCGACAATAAAACCGTCTCTCATTGCGCGAACATGGGGCTGATTCCCCACTTTAGCTGCTATAGGGGCTATATGCTTTTCGACTGCGCCTATAATTGCGTCATAAAGCTTCATAGAATCCATCCTTATTTTAGGCAAAAGAATCCCGCATCAAATATTTATATTTGATGTACAG
>NZ_WXWS01000453.1:0-6050 GCF_009904715.1 Vibrio sp. V42_P2S4T144
TGATTCTGTGGGAGATAAAAAAGACCAGCATAAAATGCTGGTCAAAATAGAAAGATTGGAAGGAATTGTTTTCTTTCTTCACCGATAGCCATCGATATTGCTGATGGCTATTAGGCAATTGAAAGAGAGAAGCATGACTGCTTCGTTAAGCAGAAAGCATCAGTGAATCTGCTTTTGCTTCTAGGTTTGTGCCACCCATTAAGTAATCATCGATAGCACGGGCACATTCACGGCCTTCGTTGATACAACGAACAACCAGAGATTGGCCTGTTCGCATATCACCAGCAGCAAATACGCCTTCTTGGTTAGTAGCAAAATCTTGAGTTGCTACGTTACCGCGATCATCTAGCGCGATATCCAGTTGAGCAAGTACACCTGTTGGTTCTGGGTGTAGGAAGCCCATCGCTAGAAATGCCATATCACACGGAATCACTCGCTCGCTGCCTTCAACTTCTTTAAAGCCTGGACGCTCGCCAGGTTTCGCCTCTTCCCAAACGATATCAGCCAAACGAAGACCGGTAACTTCACCTTTGTCGTTACCGATGAACTCTTTAGTTAGGATGTTCCAGTGGCGATCAACGCCTTCTTCATGAGATGTCGAAGTACGTAGGATCATTGGATATTGAGGCCAAGGCATATTGGCAGGACGCTTTTCTGGTGGAATCGGCATGATTTCCACTTGAGTTACACTTGCTGCGCCGTGACGGTTTGATGTTCCCACACAGTCTGAACCCGTATCACCACCACCGATAACGACAACGTGTTTGCCCGCGGCGTGAATTTCTTCCGTTTTCAGGTCCATGTTATTGGCGCGACGGTTGTTTTGACCTAGGAATTCCATCGCGAAGTGAACGCCTTTTAGTTCACGACCCGGAACGGGCAAATCACGTGGAACCGTTGAGCCACAGGTTAGTAGAACCACATCGAACTCTTGACGCAATTGTTGAGCATTTACATCAACACCGACGTGTTGGTTTACTTTAAACTCAATGCCAGCTTCTGCCATTAGATTGATCTTGCGATCAATGACTTCCATGCTCAGTTTAAAGTCTGGGATACCAAAACGTAGCAGACCGCCCACTTTCTCGTCTCGCTCGAATACTGTCACGGTATGGCCTGCGCTGTTTAGCTGCTCAGCAGCCGCAAGACCAGCAGGTCCAGAGCCAATGATCGCCACCGTTTTACCAGTGCGAGAACGTGGCGTTTTTGGTTTGGCGTACCCTTCACGATACGCCGTTTCTACGATAGTTTTTTCGATATTACAGATAGTGATTGGGTCTTGGTTGATACCAAGAACACAAGCACTTTCACATGGAGCAGGGCAAACACGACCAGTAAACTCTGGGAAGTTGTTCGTCGAGCTTAGGATGTTCCAAGCTTCTTCCCAGCTATCACGATAAACCGCATCGTTAAATTCTGGGATGATGTTACCGATAGGGCAGCCGTTATGACAAAACGGCACGCCACAATCCATACAACGAGAAGCTTGAGTATTGATCTTGTCACCAAACTCCTCGTTCAGAACGAACTCTTTGTTGTTCTTGATGCGTTCAGCTGGGTCAATCTTCTGTGGTAGTTCGCGACCATGCTCTAAAAATCCAGTAGGCTTACCCATTATACGGCCTCCACTTGAGTTTCGTTTCCTTGAGACAGTGCTTCAGCTTTGCGTTTTTGAAGAACTGCTTTGTAGTCACGCGGCATTACCTTAGCCATAGAGGCTAGGCTAGCTTCAAAATTGTTTAGGAAAGACTGAGCGACTTCACTTCCTGTGAATTGAACATGCTTAGTTAGCATGTCGAGTAATAGATCTCTGTCTTCTTGCTCGATTGGATCTAGGTCTACTAGCTCTGGGTTCAGTTTCGACTCAAAGTCACCTGATTTATCCCATACGTATGCCACGCCGCCACTCATACCTGCGGCAAAGTTACGACCTGTTGAACCAAGGATGATGGCTGCACCGCCCGTCATGTATTCACAACCGTGGTCACCGACGCCTTCTACTACTACTTTCGCGCCTGAGTTACGAACACAGAAACGTTCACCAGCCATACCGCGAATGAAAGACTCACCCGAAGTTGCACCGTAGAAACATACGTTACCCACCACGATGTTGTCTTCCGCGACAATGCTTGATTTCGCATCTGGGTAAAGTACTAACGTACCGCCAGATAAGCCTTTACCCCAGTAGTCGTTCGCATCACCTTCCACTTCGAACTTCACGCCCTTAGCTAGGAATGCACCGAATGACTGACCCGCAGAGCCTTTGAACTTCACGTTCATTGGCTGAGGTAGACCGGCATCTTTGTACACTTTCGAGATTTCGTTGGACAACATGGTACCTGCAGAGCGGTCCGTGTTGACGATAGGGAACTCGGCATTCACCGCTTCGCCTTTCTCGAGTGCAGGAATCGCTGCTTGAATCAGCTTACGGTCTAGCACTTCTTCTAGGTTGTGGTTCTGCTGAGCTTGGTTGAATACACCATCAGCTTCACGTGGTTGCTCAACGTGGAGAACAGGAGACAGATCTAGGTTCTTGTATTTCCAGTGAGAAACGTCTTGGCGAATCTTCAGTTTCTGACCTTGACCGACCATCTCATCGATAGTGCGGAAGCCAAGTTCGGCCATGATTTCACGCAGACCTTGTGCCATGTATTGGAAGAAGGTTACGACGTCTTCTACGCGACCATCAAAGCGCTCACGAAGCGTCTTGTTTTGAGTCGCGATACCAACAGGACAGGTGTTCTTATGACACTTACGCATCATGATACAACCTTCAACCACCAAGGCTGCGGTTGCCACGCCCCATTCTTCTGCACCAAGTAGTGTTGCCACTGCTAGGTCGCGAGGTGTCTTCATCTGACCATCCGCTTGAACCACGATACGGTTACGTAGACCGTTCTTCAGTAGCGTTTGGTGCGTTTCTGCCAAACCAAGTTCCCAAGGAAGACCGGTATGACGGATTGAAGACATTGGGGATGCACCAGTGCCACCGTCGAAACCTGCGATTAGTACAACGTCCGCTTTCGCTTTCGCTACACCAGAAGCGATCGTACCTACGCCTGCTTCTGATACCAGCTTCACGTTTACACGGCCTGCGCGGTTCGCGTTCTTCAAGTCGTAGATAAGCTGAGCCAAATCTTCGATTGAGTAGATATCGTGGTGTGGTGGTGGAGAGATAAGGCCAACGCCCGGAGTCGAGTGACGCGTTGCACCGATCCAGTCATCTACTTTATCGCCTGGTAGCTGACCACCTTCACCTGGCTTCGCACCTTGAGCCATTTTGATTTGCAGCTCTTCAGCGTTAGTTAGGTAGTAAGAGGTTACGCCGAAACGACCTGAAGCCACCTGCTTGATTGCAGAGCGTTCCCAATCGCCGTTCTCTTTGCGCTCGAAACGCATTGGGTCTTCACCACCTTCACCAGAGTTCGATTTCGCGCCAAGACGGTTCATCGCAACAGCTAGTGTGGAGTGTGCTTCGTAAGAAATAGAACCGAATGACATAGCGCCCGTCGCGAAGCGTTTCACGATGCTTTCAATTGGCTCGACGTCGTCGATAGAGATAGAACCAGCGGGGTTCTTAATGAACTCAAGTTGGCTACGCAGGGTTACCGCGTTGTCACCTTGCTTATCTACAGCAGTCGCGTATTGCTTGAACTGATCGTAGTTCTTGTTGCGCGTAGACTCTTGCAGTAGAGAAATGGTTTCTGGGTTGAATAGGTGCTTCTCACCACGCTGTTTCCATTGGTAAACACCACCAACATCCAGCATTTGAATTGGGATTTCGCGTTGTGGGTAACCGATGCGGTGACGGATAAGTACTTCTTTGGCGATATCATCAAGGGTTAGACCTTGGATACGAGAAACCGTCCCTGTGAAGTATTTGTCGACCACGGATTTGTGGATACCCAATGCTTCGAAGATTTGCGCACCATGGTACGACTGTAGCGTAGAGATGCCCATCTTCGAGAAGATCTTCAGAAGACCGCCATTGATCGCTTTACGGTAGTTGTTGAACAGATCGCGAGGGTTCGCTTCTGGATCCAACTTCTTCGTACGTTGAAGTTCAATGATGGTTTCAATCACTAGGTAAGGGTTAACCGCATTCGCACCGTAACCAAGTAGCGTTGCAAAGTGGTGCGTTTCACGCGCGTCACCAGTTTCAACCACGATGTCACACTTCGCACGTAGACCTTTACGGATCAAGTGGTGGTGTACTGCGCCAACTGCCAGCATTGCTGGGATCGCCGCGTGGTTTGAATTCACTGCGCGGTCAGTGAGTAGGATGATTGAATAACCATCGATAACCGCGTCTTCTGCGTATTGGCAGATACGTTTTAATGCACGCTCAAGTTTGCCTTGATCTTCACTAGCTTGGAATACGATATCCAACGTTTTCGCTTGTAGGTGCTCGTTATCGATCGCACGCAATTTTTCAAGCTCAGAGTTGGCTAGAACAGGCGATTCCAATTCTACTTTCTGACAGTGAAGTGGTGTTTCAGTCAGAAGGTTTTGGTCTTTACCCAAGTAAGTGTTCAGCGACATAACCATGCGCTCACGGATCGGGTCGATCGGTGGGTTAGTTACTTGTGCAAACAGCTGCTTGAAGTAGTTTGAAAGGTGCTGAGATTGATGAGATAGAACCGCAAGAGGCCAGTCGGCACCCATTGCTGATAATGGTTCTTTCGCGTCATTCGCCATTGGAACGATGATTTCGTTCACTTCTTCAGTGCTTACGCCAAACGCTTGTTGGCGGTGTAGAAGGTGTTCTGGCTTAGGTTGGCTGAACTGGTTGCTCGCATCTGGCAGCTTCTTCAAGCTCAGTAGGTTTTCTTCTACCCACTTCTCGTAAGGCTGTGCCGTTGCGATGGTGTCTTTCACTTCTTCATCAGAGATGATTCGACCTTGTTCTAGGTCTGCAACGAAGATACGACCTGGCTGTAGGCGACCACGGAACTCAACGTTTTCTGGTTCTATATCCACAACACCAGATTCAGATGCCATCACTAGGAAGTTATCTTTGGTCACTGTGTAGCGAGAAGGGCGCAAACCGTTACGGTCTAGTGTCGCACCAACTTGAACACCATCAGTAAAACATACGGAAGCCGGGCCATCCCATGGTTCCATGATGTTCGCGTGGTACTGATAGAACGCGCGACGCTTCGGATCCATGTTTTTGTTTTCTTGCCATGCTTCCGGGATCATCATCATCAATGCGTGTGGCAGGCTGCGACCAGAAAGAACTAGGAGCTCAAGTGCCATGTCAAAGTTAGATGAATCCGAGCTGCCTTCCTGACAGATTGGAAGAAGCATGTCGATTTCAGCCTGAGTAAACAGGTCTGATTCTAGGATTGCTTCACGGGCTTTCATCCAGTTCAAGTTACCGCGAACTGTATTGATTTCACCGTTGTGGGCAATGTAACGGAAAGGCTGTGCAAGACGCCATTTCGGGAAGGTGTTGGTAGAGAAACGAGAGTGTACCAGTGCTAGTGCAGTCACCATGGTCGGGTTTTGCAGATCAAGGAAGTACTGAGGTACTTGCTCGGTCGTTAACTGACCTTTGTACACTAATGTCTTGTAAGACATGGAGTTAATGTAGAAGTCGTCACCAATGTTCGAAACGCTTTCTAGGCAAACACGTACAGTGTAGTTACGAAGTACGTACAGTTTGCGTTCTAGCTCTTCAGGTGTGATGCCAGGGCCACCAGAGATAAATACATGCTCAAACTGAGGCTCTGTGCTTAGTGGGTCTGCACCGATCATTGAGTTATCGGTTGGCAGAACGCGGTAGCCGATAACTTCAAGATCTAGACGCTGTGCATTACGTTCTAGAATGTCACGGCATTGCTCGCGTTTGTATTCGTCTTTCGGGAAAAGAACGACACCAACACCATACTTTTCAAACGAAGGCAGTTTAATGCCTAGCTTAACGGCTTCTTCTAATAGGAATTCATGAGGTTTTTGTAGCAAGATACCCGCACCGTCACCGCTGCATGGGTCACAACCTTGACCACCACGGTGTTCCATGCGAGCCAGCATATCCAATGCTTGAG
>NZ_WXWS01000349.1:0-6032 GCF_009904715.1 Vibrio sp. V42_P2S4T144
GGGTTCCCTGTACAGACACGCCTATTCTTGGACCGAAAATCAGATGGGTCCTTGCAAGAAAGTGCTTCTATCCGAGAAGGCCTAAAGGCATTTTGTCACGACTTCAACTTAGCTAAAGTAGAACTTGGTCGTGATGATATAGAGTTCAGCCGCTTGCTGGTTCAAGACGGTGAGAAATGGATGCCATATGTAGAGTGGGCATTTGCGCAGAATGGACGAAAGCTACGCCCACAAACTCGCGTGAAACTACAGGTGGTTTTAAAAGACAATGTTTCATCTAAGACACTGTTTTTACAGGAGGTCGCTTATCGCGCAGCCGTTGTTGGCTTGGATTCTCACGGGCCAACCTTTGATGTATTGTTCACCAAAATGGATGCCTCTCAATTCGAAGATCCTGATGGAGCGATTAAAAAACACTTTGATAGTAAAGGTGCTAAGGATAAGGAATTGCATGGTCTTGAATTTGAGCCAACATATGGATTTGGTGAGTTTTTAATCCATGGCATCAAGCCGTTATGCCCAAATGTTAAAGTCATAGATGAGGTGAAAGCCTTCTTTACAGGTCAAAGCGTGTTTGAATATGTTCGAGACACCGGTGCTTTTGAGCAGATGAGATATGTCTTCTCACTAGGAGGACATGATTTGCTAGCGGGTAAGTTAGAGGGCTTGGGTACATATAAAAATTACACTCTAGATATTACTGAAGTTAACTTTGGTATCGATGGTCAAAGCCCTGCACAAGAAGCGAAAAACTTTAACGGTCGAACATTGGAAAAGACGAAACTCACAGACACTGACTTTTTGATCGAAGAGTTTGTCATGAGTGAGTCTGCATCATCTCGAGACAGTACACCGAAGGTGATCGATGGCAACCTTATTATTTTGCCTGGTGTTGAAATTGACGGTGACCTTGCTTGGGGTGAAGGCAACGCAAATAAGCTGATAAACCAAAATTTTGATTGGTCGAAAGAGCAAAGGTTTTCACTTTGTTTTGCGGTGTTGGGGGATGAACGTGCGAGTGACGACTACGATACAATGTTACTCAACGCCATTGAGTGTGGGGTGAAACTGCAGCTCAAAGATGGTCCAGTTAAAAATGACGTGATGTATTATGCCGGGGTAGTCAACATTCATTCTCGTCTTGTTACCGAGAAGTCAAATACTGGGTATAATGGAATAGAAACAAGAACCGTTTTTGATCTAGAGCTTGACGATAGCGGCGCGACTAAGCGTACAGGTCTGGAGCAAAGCGCCGTTCAATTTATTGATCAGAATGACGCGAATTTCTCCCGTTTATTAACTTCAAGCGAGAAAAAGTACCTTTATATCATTCGCTTTGAGTACTCTTATGTGTCGCCTACAGGCAAACTAGTTAATGGTTTAAGACCTTTTGGTGATGTTTTAGATGGTAATGATCTAAAACCTATCAAACTTGAGCTGGCTTCATTTGAACAAATGGATGTAAGTGAAGGTTATGAACTACCGAAGTTTGAGCTTCAAGTTCCTGCGGTGAAAGACTTCATGACGGGTAAGCCATGGATAGAAACGGTTGAAAAGGAAAATGCGACAAGTGAGGCGAATCACTTACACTGGAAAAACCTAGGGGTACAGAACGAGCAGAAAGGATATGTTGAGAATTGGATAACGAAACAAGCGTCTTCGCTCAATGCTCCGGAAATAGCTCTTTTACAGGCAAAGTAACATACAAAAAAACCGCCTTCGGGCGGTTTTTCTTTTCTTATGACTTCATACTGAATTTAGAATTTTCTTTTTAAGCCCCATCAACCCGCTGCAGAAATGTCGTATTTCTTCATCTTATGGTTGAGAGTGCTCATTGGAAGTGCCAATTGCTCGGCGGCCTTCTTGGTGTGCCAATTGCAGGCATTTAAGCAATCGATGATTACTGTACGCTCGTATTGGCTGACAACGTCCTTAAGGCTCTTTGAAACGTCTTCTAAATCCGCTTGTGCTTGCTGCTCGTAAGCAGGTTGTTCTGGGGCAGGTGACGCCGCTGTTACTTCAACACTTGGCGTATCTTCTGGGATTTGTTCACCAAACTCAATGTGAGTGATGGTTTCAAAATCGGACAGTAGCACTGAGCGTTCGATGATGTTTTTAAGCTCACGCACGTTACCTGGGTATGGGTACGCAAGAAGCTGTTTACGGACGTTGGCACTTAACCCTGGTGCTTGCGGTAAACCTAGCGTGTTGGTGGTGTGTTGCACGAAGTGTTCTGCGAGAGGGAGAATGTCCGACTTGCGTGCTCTCAAGGGAGGCAGCGTAATCGGGAATACGTTCAAGCGATAGAACAAGTCAGCACGGAACCCACCATCTTTGATTTGCTGCATAAGATTACAGTGGGTTGCGGCGATAACGCGAACGTCGACGTCAATCTCTTTGCTGGTGCCGATTGGGCGAACTTTACGTTCTTGTAGCACACGCAGCAATTTTGCCTGCAGTAGCATTGGCATATCGCCAATCTCATCTAAGAAAAGCGTACCGCCATTGGCTGCTTCAAACAGGCCGACTTTGTCTTTGTCTGCGCCCGTAAATGAGCCTTTCTTATGGCCGAAGAGTTCCGACTCCAATAACTGCTCTGGAATAGCCGCACAGTTTTGAACGATCAAAGGTTGTTCTGCTCGGTTAGAGTTTTCGTGAATGTATTTCGCGATCACCTCTTTACCGGCACCAGTCTCACCACGTAACAGAACGTCGACAGGAAGAGATAACACCTTATCAAGACGATTCAAGACATTGAGCATTTCTTCGCTCTCTGCAATAGGGCCCTGATAGGTTTTTTGGGTGCGCTTTTTGAGCTGAGTGTTCTCGCGCACTAGGGCTTGATTATCGGCACTGAGGCTTTTAATCACTTGCCCATATTGCTCTAACCAAACGGCTTGGCGAATATTACTCGCCGCCATGCGACAAAACTCAGTCAATGCCGCCTCATTGTCGATAACACTTAGATCGAGCAAGACCAAGAGTCCAATGGTCTTACTTTCGCTATCAATCAAAGGCCAAGCCAGTAAGTTCTCGCTTTTTAGCCCTAGCGTCTGCTCAGTTTGATAGATGCTGTCACAGTCATAACCGTTGTACTTATACAACTCGTTAATCAATACCACTTCACCATTGCGAATGGCAAAGTTAAATGGGTCGTTCTCACTAGCGGAATCAATCTGCAATGCCTCCCAAGGGGGGGAAACAATCGTTTTATCGTTATGGTGAGCGGTACTTGGAATCAACGCCTGGCCAGTCTGGTCCAAAACATAAATGATGCCGTGCTTTGCGAGGGTCATTTGTCTCGCAGCGGTCAACACTGCATCCAACGTTTGAGTCAGCTGGCTGCGATCAGCCAAAGATTGGCTGATCGCAAGTAGGGCGTTGCTAAGTTCGCTATGGTTAGCTGAACGCATAGGTTAGTGTTCCTTGCTCATCGACAGACACTTCGATTTGCGTATGTGAATCATCCTTGTCATGCACTAATAGCTGAGTCGATAGTTGCGGCAGCAACTGACGGTTGATGACCGCGTCGATGTTACGCGCGCCCGTTTCAGCAATGCGACAGTTACCTAGTACGAACTCAACCAAGCTTTCTTCGTAGCTCAGAGACAACTTGTGATGGCTCTGTAGACGCTGAGAAACTTTGTTCAGCTTGTGGTGAATAATTTCTGTCATCGCTTCATCAGACAGCGGAACAAATGGTAGTACTGACATACGTGCCAACAGCGCCGGCTTGAAGTGTTGGTTCAAAGTAGGGCGAATAGCTTCTGCGATGATGTTTGCATCGATGTCTTTGGATTGATGAACCAAAGATTCGATCTCATGCGTCGCAAGGTTACTGGTCATGATGATCAGCGTGTTCTTGAAGTCGATTGTGCGGCCTTCGCCGTCGTTCAGCGTGCCTTTGTCGAACACTTGGTAGAACAGGTTCAACACTTCAGGGTCGGCTTTTTCCACTTCATCAAGAAGAACAACAGAATATGGACGTTGACGAACCGCTTCTGTCAGCATGCCGCCTTCACCGTAACCTACGTAACCCGGAGGTGAACCGATTAGGCGAGATACCGTGTGCTTCTCTTGGAACTCAGACATGTTAATGGTCGTCATAAAGCGCTCACCACCAAACATTTGATCAGCGATCGCACGAGCCGTTTCGGTTTTACCCACGCCACTTGGGCCAACCAGCAGGAATACGCCTGTTGGTGCGTCTGGGTTACCTAGACCAGCTTTCGCAGTTTGAATGCCTTCAGACAGGGCATCGATAGCGTATTCTTGGCCTTTGATGCTTTGTGTTAGGCTTTCTTTCAGTTTTAGCGTGGTTTCTGCTTCGTCTTGAAGCATCTTACCCATAGGAATACCAGTCCAGTCCGAGATCACATGGCTAACTTCATCTGGACCCACTTCAAAGTGAACCAGCGGGTTACCACTGCGGATTGCGTCTAACTGTTCTTGGCAGGCTGAAATTGCAATGCGAACGGCTTCTTCATCCATTTCTGCATATGGAGAAACGTCTTGCTCTTGTTCTGAATCTTCGTCTGCAGAAAGCTCTTCTTCATTTGTTTCGCCAAAAACCAGTTCATGCAAGCGAGAGCGTAGAGCAATCATCTCTTGGATCTGCTCCTTTTCTTTGTGCCATTGAGCTTCTTGTTCTGCTAGCTCTTCTTTCGTTGTTTCCATTGCCAGTTTTAGGTCTGGAATGTTAGCAAGGCTGTGCTTGTCGCCAGTTTGCTGCAGAGCATCACGCTCAAGTGCTTCAAGCTCGCGCTGTTGAGCTGCAAGTTCTTGCTGCAGTGTCTCTACAGAAGCAGGAATGGCATTAAGGCTGATGTTCACTCGTGCACACGCCGTATCTAGTACATCGATCGCTTTGTCTGGCAGTTGACGACCAGAGATGTAACGAGCAGAAAGTGCTGCCGCAGCAGTGATAGCATCGTCACGCACGTAAACGTTATGTGACTTCTCGTATGCTGGGCGCAGACCACGAATGATCAATGCTGCTTGCTCAGGAGACGGTTCGTCGAGTTTCACCAATTGGAAACGACGCGCAAGAGCAGGATCTTTCTCGAAGTATTTCTTGTATTCCGACCATGTTGTCGCAGCGATGGTTTTCACTTCACCACGCGCTAGGGCTGGTTTTAGCAAGTTTGCCGCGTCGCTGCCGCCTGCTTGGTTACCACCGCCAACAAGGGTGTGTGCTTCATCGATGAATAGAATGATTGGAGTTGGTGAGTTTTTCACTTCATCCAATACTGCGTTTAGGCGTTTTTCGAATTCGCCTTTTACGCTTGCACCAGCTTGCAGGAGACCCATGTCCAGGCCGTAAAGCTCAACACCTTTGAGGTTGTCTGGTACGTCACCTTGTACAATCTTAAGTGCCAAACCTTCTACTACTGCGGTTTTACCAACGCCCGGTTCACCAACAGCAATAGGGTTGTTTTTACGGCGACGAGCAAGAATGTCCACGATTTGGCGGATTTCTTGGTCGCGGCAGAAAACAGGGTCGATTTCGCCTTTGCGTGCTTTACCAGTGAAGTCGGTTGTGAACTTGCTCAGTGCTGAGCCATCCTCACGAGCTTGTGTTTTCTCTGAAGTAGCAACTTGCGCCTCAATAGAGTGGCTTGTAAGCTCTGCAAAGTTACGCTTAAGGCTGTCAGGGTTTACCGCTTCAAGGATAGAGGCGTAACCATGTTGGCCGTAACGGAGAGGGTTGCTAACAAGAGTAAGGAGTAAGGCACCAGAGCGGATTTGTGTTTCGGATAGATCTAAAGAAGAAACCAGCCAGCTTTCTTGCAACCATTCGATTAATAAAGCAGAAAAAACAGGTTTGCTGCCATTTCCTTTGGCGTTGGTGTCGAGTGTGGATCGAACCGATTGTCTTAATAAGTTCTCAGAACAATCAAAATGACTTAATAAGACGTCAAAATCACTATTTGGCCTTTCTAATAGACTCAGTAAATAATGCTCAATTTGAACTTCGTTTGCTTTTTCAGAGACTGCAAGTGCAGCGGCGTCTTCTAATGCTACTTTTGCAA
>NZ_WXWS01000135.1:0-6018 GCF_009904715.1 Vibrio sp. V42_P2S4T144
CAATAATAGGACCCTTTTTGTGAGGTTAACTGAGATTAAACTTCGAGGTAATCGAGAATGCCTTCTGCCGCTTTTCGTCCTTCATCAATTGCGGTTACGACAAGATCAGAACCTCGTACCGCATCACCACCCGCGAAGATCTTTTCATTGCTGGTCTGGAACTGGAACTCTTGCTTCGCTGGGGCTTTGATACGACCCCATTGATCCAAATCGACATCAAACGGTGCTAACCAGTCCATTTTGTGCGGCTGGAAACCAAACGCCATGATAACAACGTCTGCTGGTAGAACGTGCTCGCTGCCTTCAACGGGCTCTGGACGTCGGCGACCTGCTTCATCAGGTTCACCAAGTGCGGTTTTCACCACTTTGACCCCCGAGACTTTGCCTGACGCATCCACTTCCACTCCCAAAGGCTGAAGGTTGAACATGAACTTCACGCCTTCTTCCTTTGCGTTTTTTACCTCGCGACGAGAGCCTGGCATGTTGGCCTCATCACGACGATAAGCACAAACTACGTTGGAGGCACCTTGGCGAATTGAGGTACGAACGCAGTCCATTGCTGTATCACCACCACCCAGTACGACGACTTTCTTTCCTGCCATATCGATAAAGGGTTGGTTACTCTCAAGATCCATGACTTTGTAGGTGTTCGAAACTAAAAATGGCAGCGCGTCATACACACCCGGCGCATCTTCATTATCTAGACCTGCACGCATGTATTTATAGGTGCCAACGCCCAAGAAAACAGCATCGTATTCATCAAGCAGCTCTTGCATTTGGACATCTTTGCCTACTTCCATGTTCATGCGGAACTCGACGCCCATTTCAGTGAACACACGGCGGCGGTTTTCCATCACGCCTTTTTCAAGCTTGAAGGAAGGAATACCGAAGGTCAGAAGGCCTCCAATTTCAGGGTAGCGGTCAAACACGACTGGCTTAACGCCATTGCGCACTAGGATATCCGCGGCAGCCAAGCCAGCTGGGCCAGCTCCAATGATTGCAACCTTTTTATCGGTCCACTCCACCTTGGACATATCTGGCTTCCAGCCCATTTCAAACGCTTTGTCGGTAATGTACTTTTCTATGTTACCGATGGTGACGGCACCAAAGTCATCATTAAGCGTGCATGAACCTTCACATAGGCGGTCTTGAGGACAAACGCGCCCACATACTTCCGGTAGGCTATTGGTTTGATGCGATAGTTCAACCGCTTCAAGAATACGACCTTCATTGGCAAGTTTTAACCATTGAGGGATGTAGTTGTGGACTGGGCATTTCCATTCACAATATGGGTTGCCACAATCTAAGCAGCGATCCGCTTGTGCAGTCGCCTGTTGTTTAGTGAACGGTTCATAGATTTCAACGAACTCGATCTTACGAACTTTGATAGGCTTTTTCGCAGGATCTACACGCTGCACATCGATAAATTGATAAACGTTCTGGCTCATGATTCAAACATCCTCCATGATTACTGTGCTTGAACACGCAGCTCTGCGGCACTGCGGCTCTGGTGACCAAGTAGCGTGCGAAGATCTGCCGCTTGTGGTTTCACCAAATAGAACTTTGGAATCCATTCATCAAAGTTCGCCAAAATATTTTCAGCATGACTCGACCCTGTTTCTTCAAGGTGTTCCGCAATTAGGCCACGCAAATGTTCTTGGTGGATGTAAAGATCGGACAATGAGATGGCTTCGACAGACTCAGTATTAACTCGACCTTCAAAGCTTTGGTTCTCATCCAGAACATAGGCAAAGCCTCCAGTCATACCCGCGCCAAAGTTCACACCTGTCGCACCAAGAATGGCAACAATACCGCCAGTCATGTACTCACAAGCGTTATCGCCAGCACCTTCAATGACGGCTATCGTACCTGAGTTTCGTACGCCGAAACGCTCACCTGCTTTACCGGCTGCAAATAGTTTACCGCCGGTCGCGCCGTACAGACAGGTGTTACCAATGATGGTTGCTTCATTACACTTAAATGCAGTGCCAAGGTGAGGTTTGATAACCACTTTACCACCCGCCATGCCTTTGCCCACGTAGTCGTTCGCATCGCCCGTGAGGTAAAGCTCTACACCACCTGCGTTCCAAACACCAAAGGACTGGCCTGCGGTGCCGTCAAGATAGATTTTGATAGGGGAAGCCGCCAACCCTTGGTTGCCATAGCGTTTTGCTATTTCGCCAGATAAGCGTGCACCAACAGAACGATCAGTGTTGATGACATTGTAGAAGAAACTTGCCGATTGACTGTTTTCGACCGCATGCATGGCATCATCAACGATCTTTTGGTTGAGCTCAGCTTTATCAAACGGTTTGTTTGGCTCTGTCCAAAATAGCGGATGGCCCTCAGGTGATACTGGAGCTTCTAGAATATTGGATAGATCCAGCTTGGTCTGTTTCGCTGTAAATCCCTCTACTGCCTCAAGTAAATCGGTACGACCAATCAAGTCCGTCAGCTTTTCAACGCCAAGTTCGGCGAGTAATCCGCGCACTTCGTCTGCCAGGCCGATGAAGTAATTCATCACCATTTCTGGTAGACCTTTGAAGTATTCTTTACGCAGTGTCTCGTCTTGAGTCGCAACCCCAGTTGCACAGTTGTTGAGGTGACAAATTCGTAGGAACTTACAACCCATAGCGACCATTGGCGCAGTACCAAAACCGAAGCTTTCTGCACCTAAAATTGCGGCTTTAACTACGTCTAAACCAGTCTTTAGACCACCGTCTACCTGTAGGCGGATCTTATGACGCAGACCATTAGCAACCAGAGCTTGTTGTGTCTCTGCCAACCCCAACTCCCAAGGGCTACCAGCGTATTTTACCGAAGTTAATGGGCTTGCTGCGGTACCACCGTCGTAACCCGAAATGGTAATAAGATCAGCGTAAGCCTTGGCTACGCCCGTTGCGATGGTGCCGACACCTGGCTCGGAGACGAGTTTTACCGAAACCAGCGCATTTGGGTTGACTTGTTTAAGGTCGAAGATCAGCTGGGCCAAATCTTCAATCGAATAGATATCGTGGTGCGGAGGAGGGGAGATCAGAGTCACGCCTTGTACCGAATAACGCAGTTTTGCGATTTCTGCGGTGACTTTGTGTCCTGGTAGCTGTCCACCTTCACCCGGTTTCGCACCTTGTGCCACCTTGATTTGCAGTACATCCGCATTAGTCAGGTAATGAGGCGTTACACCAAATCGGCCAGAAGCAATCTGTTTGATACGTGAGTTACGCTCAGTACCGAAGCGGCGAGGATCTTCACCGCCTTCACCCGAGTTAGAGTAACCACCAAGACGGTTCATCGCCGTTGCAAGTGCTTCATGCGCTTCTGGGCTAAGTGCGCCAATGGACATTGCCGCAGAGTCAAAGCGTTTGAACAGTTCAGTGCGTGGTTCTATTTGCTCAAGTGGCAGCGGTGAGTCTGATTTTTTCAGCGACATTAAGTCACGCAGCATGGCAACAGGGCGTTGATTTACCTGCTTAGCAAAGCTCTGATAGTCGTTACTTTCGCCAGATTTAACGGCCTGTTGCAGCGTGCCGACAACATCCGGGTTGTACGCATGATACTCACCTCCATGGACGTACTTTAACAAGCCGCCATGATCAATCGATTTGCGTTTCGCCCATGCTTTACGAGATAAGTTTGTAAGATCTTGCTGGAAGTCGTCAAAATTCGCGCCTTCAATTCGAGTTGTGACGCCTTTAAAACACAGATCGACCACATCTTGGCTCAAGCCAACTGCTTCAAACAGTTGTGAGCAGCGGTAAGAGGCGATGGTTGAGATCCCCATTTTCGACATGATCTTGTACAGGCCTTTGTTGATGCCGTATTGGTAGTTTTGCATCACATCGCGGTAGTCTTTCTCTAGTGCTTTATCATCAATCAGTTTACCTAACGCTTCATAAGCAAGGTATGGGTAAACCGCAGTAGCACCAAAGCCAAGCAAGACAGCAAATTGGTGTGGGTCACGAGCTGTTGCGGTCTCAACAACAATGTTGGCATCGCAACGTAAGTTCGCGTCAATCAGACGAGTTTGAACCGCACCGACCGCCATTGCTGCAGGAATTGGCAGCTTGCCTTTGACTAAAGCGCGATCTGAAAGCACGACTAGAACCGTGCCTTCACGCACCACTTGTTCTGCTTGCTCACACAGATCATCAATGGCTTGTTTGAGATCTTTCTGTTGTGGGTCGTAGTTGATATCGAGAATGGTATTACGGTAATGATCGTCACTCAGCTCTAGTAGTTGCTGCATGTCTGAATAGAGCAGTACTGGAGAATCAAAGGTTACACGATGCGCGTGGCCATCGGTTTCACAGAAGACGTTCATCTCCTGGCCGATGCTGGTCGCCAGCGACATGACGTGTTTCTCACGCAGCGGATCGATTGGTGGGTTGGTGACCTGCGCGAACTTCTGACGGAAGTAATCAGTCACCAAGCGCTCTTTCGAAGAAAGAACCGCCATCGGGGTGTCATCACCCATCGAACCGACGGCTTCTTGCCCCATATCACCGAGGACACGCAATACTTGATCGACTTCTTCATTGCTCATGGCAAACTGCTTTTGATAAGTCTTAAGCAAGTCTTCATCAAAGCTGCGCTCACCTACTTGATCTTCAGGCAGCTGAGAGAACGGTGTTAGTTTGCGAACGTTGTTCTCCATCCATTCGCGATAAGGGTGACGAGATTTCAGGTCATTATCGATCTCGCTAGACTGCCAAAGCTTACCTTTACGAGTGTCGATGACGAGTAATTCCCCCGGACCTACACGACCTTTTTTGGCAACTTCATCTGGGGCGTAATTCCAAATCCCTACCTCAGATGCCAGAGTGATCAACTTGTCTTTGGTAATTACATAACGCGCAGGACGTAGACCGTTTCGGTCTAGGTTACAAGCAGCATAACGACCATCGGACAGTACGATACCTGCTGGGCCATCCCATGGTTCCATGTGTTTGGAGTTGAAATCGTAAAACGCACGCAAATCCGGATCCATGTCAGGGTGGTTTTGCCATGCTGGCGGCACAAGCATACGCATGGCACGGAAGATATCCATGCCGCCAGCTAAAAAGAGATCTAGCATATTATCTAGGCTAGACGAGTCTGAGCCTGTCTCGTTCACAAACGGTGCTGCAGTTTGTAGGTCAGGCAGCAGTGGTGACGAGAACTTATAAGCACGAGCGCGTGCCCATTGTCGGTTACCTTCAATGGTATTGATCTCACCATTATGAGCAAGGTAGCGGAACGGTTGAGCTAATGGCCAACGCGGTTGAGTGTTGGTAGAAAAACGCTGGTGGAACAGACAGATAGCAGATTCCATACGTAGATCGGCAAGATCAAGATAAAAGCGCGGTAAGTCCGCAGGCATGCATAGGCCTTTGTACACCAAAACTTGAGTCGACAAGCTACAGATGTAGAAATCCGGATCTTCGGTGATTTGTTTCTCGATGCGACGGCGTGCGATGTAGAGACGACGTTCAATGTCACGTTCGCGCCAACCTGCCGGTGCAGAGATAAAGACTTGCTGAATATTTGGAAGCGAGTTGGCCGCAATTGGACCGAGTACTTCTGAATTAGTTGGTACTTCACGCCAACCAGCCACAGTTAGCGTCTCTTGCGCCAGTTCTTTGTTGACGATGTCTTTAGCGAGTTGAGCTTTGACTGGATCTTGGTTGAAGAAAATCATCCCTACGGCGTATTGCTTGCCAAGGTTGAAACCATTTTCTTCGGCAATAAGACGTAAATAGGAATCGGGCTTTTGTAATAGAAGACCACAACCATCACCAGTTTTACCATCGGCGGCGATACCACCACGGTGAGTCATGCGGTCAAGTGCAGAAATTGCTGTACGTACCAGCTTGTGGCTTTGTTCGCCTTCCATATGCGCGATCAAGCCAAATCCACAGTTGTCTTTCTCAAGACTTGGATCATAAAGAGCCATTGCAATTCTCCCTTTGCTTATCCGTCATCCCGACAGATATATCAACACTGCTTACGTTGATATCGATGACTAACTATGCGTCATCT
>NZ_WXWS01000058.1:0-5995 GCF_009904715.1 Vibrio sp. V42_P2S4T144
AGGGTCGAGTTAGCTACTCATTAAAACCCGAATATACGCATGCATCTAATCTATTCTCGCTAAACAAGTTGTAATAACTCGGGAGTCCATATACTAGAATGACGAGTTTTTTCGATTTAGAGCTTGCTATGGTAGCCGTCATTCTGAACAGCGAGGAACGAGGTGATTCAGAATCTATCGTCCGGTTGAGCAGTGGTTAAGATGACCAGCAAAGAATAGGAGCCTGCTGTTACCAGATTCTTAGTCTCGCTGGCGCTCGCTAGAATGACGAGTTCTTTTGATTTAGAGCTTATTAAAGTCACCGTCATTCTGAACAACGAGGAACGAATGTGATTCAGAATCTACTGTCCGGCTGTGTAGTGGCTAAGACGAGCAGGAAGAATAGGAGTTTGCTGTTACCAGATTCTTAGTCTCGCTGGTGCTCGCTAGAATGACGAGTTCTTTTGATTTAGAGCTAATTAAAGTCACCGTCATTCTGAACAACGAGGAACGAGTGTGATTCAGAATCTATTGCCCGTTGTGCGGAAAGAAAGGCTCAAACTCAGATTGAGCGAGAGCCTCGAGAAATGCTTAAAGAATAATATCACGCACTTCTGGATCTTTACGATCTAGGTAGTGAGTCGACTTAATGCGACGAATAGTTCGGCATCGACCGCGTACGAGCAGCGTTTCTGTGGTTGCAATATTGCCTTGACGAGAGATACCTTCCAGCAAGTCACCTTTAGTGATGCCTGTAGCTGAAAATACCACATTGTCGCTACGAGCCATGTCTTCCATTTTGAGGACAACATTTGCTTTTACGCCCATTTCATCGCAGCGTTTTAGTTCATCTGCGCCGTAAATGCGGTTTTCTTCAGTATCGCCTTTTACTTCGTGACGAGGAAGCAGGCGACCGTGCATGTCACCGTCTAGCGCTCGAATTACCGCTGCTGATACTACCCCTTCTGGCGCGCCGCCAATACAGTACATCATGTCCACTTCACTGTCTGGCATACAAGTCAGAATAGAGGCAGCGACGTCACCATCAGGCACCGCAAAGACACGTACGCCCATTGCTTGCATTTCTGCAATAACGTCATCGTGGCGAGGTTTCGCAAGGGTAATAACGACTAGGGTATCAAGTGGCTTGTTCAGTGCTTTTGCTACGTTCTCTAGGTTCTCTTTTAACGGCTTTTCTAAGTCAATTACGCCTTTTGCACCAGGGCCAACAACCAGTTTTTCCATGTACATATCTGGCGCTTTAAGAAAGCTGCCTTTCTCACCTGCGGCAAGTACGGCTAGTGCGTTCGATTGTCCCATTGCCGTCATACGCGTTCCTTCAATCGGGTCGACTGCAATATCCACTTCATCACCACCAATACCAACTTGCTCACCAATGTACAGCATTGGCGCATCATCGATTTCACCTTCACCAATGACAATTTCACCACTGATATCTGTTTTGTTCAGTAGCGTGCGCATAACTTCAACAGCTGCGCCATCGGCTGCGTTTTTATCGCCACGGCCAAGCCATTTGTAACCAGCCAGAGCTGCACCTTCAGTCACACGGGAAAATGCCATTGCTAAATCGCGTTTCATGATGTCTCCAAGTAAGCAAGAGGGAAGAAGAATTTGCGCGGCGATTCTATCACAAGGTCGAGTAAACGTTTGCCTTTTTGCGAGGCTTTTACTTTATCTAACTTGAATTTGATCAATACTTAGGGCGATTTTCAGCGTGGCGGGACGCAAAATCCTTGCTCAAAAATGCTTCGGCGACAAGAAAAGTCAGCGTTTAGTGAGATTGCGCTGATTTTTTGACCGAATGATGCAAAATATCGAATATAGTGAGTGTTTCTCATCGCGACGCTGAGTAGAATGAACCTTATATAGGTTAGGTGTGCATCAATCTCGCACATCGTCCCAACGGAATAACATAGGTAGGCCAAGATGTCTTTTGAAGTACTAGAACAACTAGAATCTAAAATTCAAACTGCAGTTGACACAATCACTCTTCTTCAGATGGAAGTCGAAGAGCTGAAAGAAGATAAAGCTAAACTTGCGGAAGAAGCGAACGAGCTTCGCTCTCAACGTGAAGAGCTAGAGCAAAAAGCACAACAAGCACAGCAAGAGCACGCACAATGGCAAGAGCGCATTCGTGCACTACTTGGCAAAATGGACGAAGTGGAATAATTCGGCTTTTTCATTCCAAATTAAAAACACCCGCGTTAAGCGGGTGTTTGTGTTTTAGGGAAGTAGAAAATGTTGAGACAAGGCTAGGCGCTAAGAGCCAAGAGAAGGCCCTATAACTTAGGCGCCTAAGACTCGTTATGCTTCTTCATCCAACTCTAAATCAATATTCAATGGTTCTGGCGACAGGATAATTCCGGTGCTATCAGCATAAATGTAATCTTCTGGAAGGAAGCTAACGCCGCCAAAGTTGACTGGTACATCCAATTCGCCAATACCCTGACTGGTCGCTCCAACAGGAATAGAAGCGAGGGCTTGAATGCCTAAGTTCATATCTTCAAGTTCATCTACTTCACGAACACAGCCGTAAACGACAATGCCTTCCCACTCGTTTTCTTCCGCAATGGTTGCGATTTCTGCATCGATAAGGGCTTTACGTAGGGAACCGCCACCGTCAATTAACAAAACGCGACCAAGTCCATCTTGCTCTAATGTCTCGCGGATCAACGAATTATCTTCAAAACACTTGATGGTGGTGATTTGCCCGGCAAATGAAGCGCGACCGCCAAAATTACTGAACATTGGTTCAACCACATCTACCTGATCGAGGTAGATATCACAGAGTGCTGAGGTATTGTATTCCATAGCGTACCTTTCTAAACAGAAATTGGTTGTCTTTGAGTATATCTAGGCATTAAGTCAATGCAATGACAATCCTTTTTTAACTTACTAGAGTTTGAGCTACCACAATTGTTGCAAACAAAACGTTGGTGACTAAAGAGCATTTCACGATGACTGGCATCATTGGTGCTATCTGAGCGGGCTTTTGTGTATGCCAAACCGCTTTACCATGATCGGCCACGAAATAAATACTAAGTAAAAATGGCAAGCTAATCCAAACGGGTTTGTCTTGAATTAACAAGTAAGCCGCAAAGGCAAGAATAGCACCGCCAAGTAAAACAAAGTGGTACTGCTTGGCTTTGCGTTGACCCAAACGCACTGCGACCGTGCGTTTACCACACTCTCGGTCGTTTTCGATATCACGCATATTGTTGATGTTGAGTACTGCAACGGCGAGTAAACCGCAGCCTAGAGCAGGTAAGAATAGCGTGGTGTCTACGTGACCAGTATGCAAGAAGTAGGTACCGGATACGCCTAGTAGACCAAAAAACAAGAACACTGATATATCGCCAAGCCCCACGTAACCGTATGGTTTGCTACCCATGGTATAAGCAATGGCTGCGAGAATGGCCAAAATTCCCAGCCCGATAAAAGTAACAATGCTTTCCAGTGAACTTAGTGAATAGAAAACTAACACCAAGCCTGAGATTGCGGTCAGAACGATGTTAAAGATAATCGCTTGTTTCATCTGTTTAGCACTTACCGCGCCAGACTGCATCGCTCGTAATGGACCGAGGCGTTTGTCGTTATCTGTACCTTGAACGGCATCGCCATAGTCGTTTGCCAGGTTGGACAGAATTTGCAGCAATGTCGCGGTTACGAAAGCCATGATGGCAATCGTCAGTGAGAAATGACCCGCCGAGTACGCGAGCACGCTACCTGTTAAGATAGAGACCAATGCCAGAGGTAATGTTTTTGGACGAGCGGCTTCAAGCCAGATCTGTAGAGATTGTTTCATGGAAATTTCGTGCTAGTAACCAATGTGCCCAGTATAAGCACAAAGAGGCAGATACGCTATTGACCTAAAACAACTCAACTAGAAGTCAAAGGGTGATTCAGAATCTATCATCCGGTTGAGCAGTGGTGAAGGTGAGTGGGAAAGAATAGGCGTCTGCTGTTACTAGATTCTTAGTCTCGCTTGAGCTCGCTAGAATGACGAGATCTTTTTGATTTAGATGTTGTCAAAATCACCGTCATTCTGAACAGCGAGGAGCGAGTGTGATTCAGAATCTATCGTCCCAATAGTGCCGTGGTTAAGGTGAGTGGGAAGGAATAGGAGCTTGCTGTTAGCTGAGTCTTAGTCTCGCTTGAGCTCGCTAAAATGACGAGGTCTTTTGATTTAGATGTTGTCAAAGTCACCGTCATTCTGAACAGCGAGGAACGAGTGTGATTCAGAATCTATCATCTGATTGTGCGGTGGTTACGGTGAGAGAGAAAGAATAGGCGTCTGCTGTTAGTAGATTCTTAGTCTCGCTTGAGCTCGCTAGAATGACGAGATCTTTTTGATTTAGGTGTTGTCAAAGTCACCGTCATTCTGAACAGCGAGGAACGAGGTGATTCAGAATCTATCGTCCCAATAGTGCCGTGGTTAAGGTGAGTTGGAAAGAATAGGCGTCTGCTGTTAGCAGATTCTTAGTCTCACTTGAGCTCGCTAGAATGACGAGATCCTTGATTTGGGTGTTGTCTAAGTCACCGTCATTCTGAACAAAGAGGAACGAGTGTGATTCAGAATCTATCGTCCGGTTGTGCAGTGGTTAAGGTGAGTGGGAAGGAATAGGAGCTTGCTGTTAGCTGAGTCTTAGTATCGCTTAAGCTCGCGATGTATGGACTCCCTCCCTCTGGAGGGAGCTAGAATTTATGGTGTCAAAGCCTAAATCTAAGGAGTCCATACATGAAAAAGTCTACTACTATCGCCATTGATTTAGCAAAGCACTCTTTCCAAGTTTGTAAGCTTCAAGGAAGCTCTGATGAGTTTAATAAAGTATTTACTCGCGAAAAATTAAAAGCTTGGTTAATACAACAACCTCCAACGACCGTGGTTATGGAGGCATGCTCTACAGCCCATTATTGGGGACGGTTCTGCTGCAACCATGGGCATTCGGTTTGCCTCATTGCCCCAAAATATGTCACGGCATATCGAACGGGACAAAAAACAGATAAGAATGATGCAACAGCGATTGCTGTTGCATCTCAGCAAGCTAACGCCCGTTTTGTCGCTTTAAAATCTATTGATGAACAGGCACTACAATCGATCGATAGAATAAGACAGCACTTAACCGATTCGATGACAGCGACAAGTAACATGGTTCGCTCCTTGCTTTCAGAGTTTGGCTTCAATATCCCCAAAGGACATAGCGCCTTTAAAAGGCACATTATTGAAATTCTGGAAGATGGTCAGAACTCACTTCCTGATATCTTAAGAGAGCACATAGCAAACGCATTTCATTTGCATGAGACCTTAGCAAAAAAGAGGGCAGATTTAGAAACGAGCTTAACCCAACACCTCAAGCACCATGATGCATGTAGAAAACTTGAAGCTCTAGAGGGCGTTGGTCCAGTCAATGCTTTAGGGCTTTATCTTTCGTTAGGAGCCAATGGCGGTAACTTCAAAAATGGTCGAGAGGCTTCGGCTTGTATTGGACTTACTCCAAAACAGCATAGTACTGGAGGAAGAGTTACCCTTTTGGGTATCAGCAAAAAAGTTGGACAGAAGAAGTTACGTTCAAGCTTGATACAGGGAGCGCTTGCTGTTGCGAAGGTTGTAAATAAACGAGAGCCAAGGAATGTTAAAGAGACTTGGCTCAAGTCACTGATTCAGCGTGCAGGGTTAATGAAAGCCGCGGTTGCTTTAGCAAATAAGACCACAAGAACAGCTTGGGCATTGCTTCATTATGGTAGTGAGTATCAAGTGCCTCTAACTTACGAGTAGTAAGTCAAAGACGTTATTTACATCTTGATATAGCGAAGAACAGGTAAGACCGACCTTGAAGAGCCAGATCATTCCTTTGGATTATTTCCGCGCTCGCGAAATGGCATCAAGGTGCGAATACATCTAGGGTCGAGTTAGCTACTCATTAAAACCCGAATATACGCATGCATCTAATCTATTCTCGCTAAACAAGTTGTAATAACTCGGGAGTCCATATAC
>NZ_WXWS01000094.1:0-5985 GCF_009904715.1 Vibrio sp. V42_P2S4T144
CTCCAGAATAATTTTTAACGATAACAGAGCTATTATTTCCGTACAAATAGTTTGATAAGTTGGTTATAAAAACTAAGTCCTGTCCTGTAGCATAATAGTTTGCTGTATTTTCAAACATTCCCTTTATCTTTTCCCAACCTTCTAATTTCGCTTTATCTTTTACATTGTTCTTGACAACGATATCGAAGCTCTCGATAGATAAGATAATGGTCTCTTGATTTCGATGTTGATGATTTGATTTATAAAGTGGGTAGGTGCTTATACTACCACTATTTTTTGAGGATTGATGTCGTGATAAAGGGTAGTTGCTAGTCATGTATTTTCCTCAGATATTGGGCCTTGAGCGCTGACAATGTAAACTCTACATGCTGAACAGATCTTTCATATTCGTCTAGTTTTATATTTAAAGGTAAGCGTTTGATCTCATTATCAGGAATAGATTTGTGACAGTGATTCAATTCTTTCTGACAACTAAATTTTATATAAAAGTTTGGAGTCAAGTTTAAGCATTAATTCTATGAAAATTAGGAATAGATTGGTGTCTTGACTTTCCATTGGTAGTTTTGTGAATAAGTGCTACCGTTTCTTCCTCTTTGATACCTTTTCAAAAAGGAAGTGTAGTGGAAATCACGGTTGAGATTTTGTTGGCCTTATTTTTGGTTGCGACTGCCGCAGGCTTTATTGATGCGATGGCTGGTGGGGGAGGGCTCATTACGCTCCCTGCGCTTTTGGCTGCGGGGTTGAGTCCGACTCAAGCTCTAGCAACCAATAAGTTACAAAGTTCGTTTGGCAGTTTCTCTGCTAGCTGGTATTTCGTGCGTAACGGTATTGTCAGCTTAAAGGAAATGCGTTTTGCGATACTCTGCACTTTTATAGGTGCTGCAATCGGTGCCGAGGCTGTGCAGTTTATTGATGCTAGCGTACTCACCAGTTTGATCCCTGTTCTTTTGATAGCCATTTCCCTCTATTTTTTACTCGCGCCAAGTACGCGAAAAATCGATGGAGAACCAAAGTTATCTGAAGCGATGTTTGCGCTATGCATTGGTGGCGGGATCGGCTTCTATGATGGCTTTTTTGGCCCTGGGACTGGATCTATTTTTACTGTTTGTTTTGTTGCACTAGGTCACTTTTCTTTGGTCGAAGCCACAGCTAGAACCAAAATCCTCAATTTCACGTCAAACATAGCGGCACTACTCTTTTTTATCTTCGCTGGGTTGCCAGTGTGGAAGCTTGGCTTAACTATGGCTGTTGGCGGTTTTCTTGGTGCTCAGTTAGGGGCGAAGGTCGTGGTAAGTAAAGGGCAAAAATGGATTCGTCCTCTAGTTATAGTGATGTCGATGCTTATGGCAACGAAACTTCTTTGGCAACAACATCAGCAATGGATTCTGTCAGTGCTTTAACTCGTTCGCTACGATATGTGCTGTGACGTAAGCAGATATGTATTGGTCGAACTAACTGATCTAGCTCTTCAAAGTCATAGCAGAACTTAGATGTGATATTAAGTGTCGTTAGGATAGATTTAGGGATTAAAGCGGGAGCCATACCTCTCAAAGCCAGTTGTGCTGCCGCAGTATACGAATCCATTTCCATCAAAGGTTCGATTCCGTGTTTGGATAAAATAGCTTGTTGATATGTGTTGGCAGGGTTAGTTAGGTCATTGGTCAAAATAGCTTTAGGTAGTTGTGAAAGTGAATGTCGACTGACAATTGAGAAAGGTTCATCGGCGAGGTGAAGGCTCATTAATCCATGATGAGGTGGCAGATAGCCAGCGCAAAATCCCAATGTTGCTTTGCCTGATTTCACATTCTCAATAATGCGTGGCGTATGATTGGTCGATATTCGTATGTACTGATCATGGGCAAAGTGTTCTGCCATGATCATGCTGAGGTATCCAGCGACTAAGGTTTCAGAGCAGTCTATCTTGATCAAAGAAGTATCTTCTATTTGTTGTTGATCATAGATCTGACCTCTTAACTCATTGAACGTTGGCTCGATCGTGTTGATGAGCGCAAGGCCATCGGAGGTCAGCTTTATGTGCCGACCATTTGGCTCTATCAATTTTTTTCCTAACTTCTTCTCTAGATTTGAAATACGTTTACTCACGGCAGACTGACTAATATAGAGTTGACTGCCCGTGCGGCTCATGGTTTTTTCTTTACTGAGGACAAGTAACGTTTCAATACCTTCAAGCAACATAATGATTAATGAAAGTTAGGAATGGTTGAGATAATTTAGCGAATTGCCCAAGAATTGGCGAATCAAATGAGCATAAATGAGAGGAGCCGACACTTGGTCGACTCCATGATGAGTGATGTTGTTGGTGTTTAACGGTTAATGGCGAAAGTTGGCAGGGATAGATGCCAACGAATCGCACCGAGACGTATAATGAGCGTTGAGATTACACCAGCGAGCAAAGCCGTTGAGTGGTCATAACCCATGTTTACCGCCATCGTATGGAAGATGCCGCCAATAATACATGCCGTAGCATAGACTTCACTTCTTAATACCATAGGAACTTCGCGAGCCAGCACGTCTCGTATAATGCCACCGCCACAGCCAGTAATAACCCCCATTATCACCGCGACCATCCCGGATGCATTGTAGGCGAGTGCCTTTTCTACTCCTATTCCCACAAATACAGCGAGACCGATGGCATCACAAACGGGTAATACCCACCATGAGAGTCGCTTGGGTCTTCGAATAACAAGCATGGTTAGTAGACACGTAACAAATATCACCCATAAGTAAGTCGTATCTGTTATCCAAAATACGGGAGTGGCACCAAGCGCCATGTCTCGGATTGTTCCGCCACCTATAGCAGTCACACTGCCGAGCACGATAACGCCGAATGGATCCATTTTTAAACGGCCCGCCAGTAATACGCCAGAGATAGCGAAAACAGCGGTACCGAACAAATCGATCATATAAAGCAGCATGGAGTCCATGTTACTTAGTACCTTTAAATAGTGTGAGAAAAAATGGGCGGAAATTGTACGGTATTTGCCACGAAATCGTTAGCGTTTTTGACGAACGCTTTTAAAGTGCTCACACACTTCCTTGATCGCGTTCAATGTGCGTGGTGTGGGACGGTTAATCCAATCAGAGTTTAGGGACCAGATGTGTTTGTTTTTAAGAGCAAGAAGCTCATTACTCCACTCAGCCCACATACTATCGTTACTCATTGCGTGACGAGAAGTAAAAATAACCTCTGGCTGGCGAGTAATGACTTGCTCGATGCTAACTTGAGGATAAGGCGCGCTAGATGCGGCGAAAATGTTCTCACCACCGCAAAAAGTAAAGACTTCACTTGGCCAGTTCTTTCCGGCGACAGTGATGATAGGCTTTTCACTCAACTGATAAAAGTAACTAACTTTCTCGTTCGTGTTGTACTGTTCTTTTAGTGTACTCAGCTGCGTTCTAAAATCTTCAGCGGCCTTTTTTCCTACTTGTGGAGTTTCGCTGTATTGGCTGAGTTGCTCAATATTGTTGGCGATATCTTCTAATGAACCTGTAGTGGAGTAATAGATAGGAATACCGAACTGTTTAATTTTCTCCAACTCTTTAGCGGGGTTTCCGGCTGGCCAAGCAATCACTAAGTCCGGCTGAAGAGCAATAATACGCTCTAATTTAATTCCTTGATAATTTGAGGCTCTTTCTAGCTGCTTTGCCTGTTCTGGATAATCGCTCATTTCGCTGACAGCAACAAGCTGCTCTCCTAGCCCTGCTGCAAAGGCAATTTCGGTGGCATGTGGAGCTAAACTTATAATGCGTTGAGCGGGTTGAGCGAAGGTCGCTGTCGAAACAAACAGCGTTAATGCGAAGCATAATTTATTCATCATAATCCTTGATAAATTATTCCTAAAAGCAAACTTTGGATTGCGATCCAAGCCAGGACGCGCCAAACGAGCAGCGTATGTATTTGTGAAAGGTGAATAGCCGATGGCGCAATGCGCCCACCGATTTTTGCGCGCTCTGCACGCACACCTTGATAGATAGCAGGGCCGCATAAAGACAGTTGTAGTTTGTGTCCGATAGTACATAACACCCAGCTAGGTCCTGGTAAGGGCCAAGACTTCGCTTGCTGTTGTATTCCAGAGAGCACATTACTTGTATTCTTTCCGGCAGCTAAAAGTATGGCAAAGAGACGAAGTGGAATAATATCCAGAGTAGCAACCAGTTGAATCACAGGTTTACCAAAGGGCAAATATTGGCGTCGGCTAGGGGACCACACTCGCGCTAATTCTGTTGTGAGTCGATACATTAACGCACCAATACCACCTGTTAGTGCGTACCAAAATAGCACGCCGATCACGTTGCGGCTGTATCCCATAATCAGGGTTTCTGAGCCAGCTTTACCTATGCCAACGATCGAGAGGCTACCAGTATCGCGATTAAGATATGGTCTTAGTAATGCTCGACACTGAGCTTTGTCTTCCGAAGACATACTAGTTACGAGCTGTTTCGTTAACGTTTCGCTGTTACGCCAGTCTAGCGCAATGATCAATAGAACCAGTTCATATAAAGGGATTTGCCAAACAAATGGCTTTATTGCAATCAGTAATATCAAGCAAGGAAACAGCATCAAGCCTAATGCAAGACTGCCTGAGATTACACTCTGTGAGTAATTGTGATTATTGTTCACTTTGTTGGCTAGCTGTTCTGCTAGCTTTCGCCATAAAGTGATGGGGTGCGCTGAATGGGGGATTGGCACTAAAAGGTGCAAGATCAGTGCACCCCACATAATGAGGAGCGCACCGTTGGCATAAAATGACTGAAAAACTTCTTCCATGAATGAGTCGTTTACTTAATGAGTTCCAGCATTTTGAATACCATTTCGGAAGAGCTTTTTGCTGCTAGAGGCAGGAACTCATCAAAGCTCATTGGTGATTCTTTATCAGCGACATCAGAGATTGCACGCACAACAACAAACGGTGTGTTGAATTGGTGACAAGTTTGAGCGATAGCAGATGCTTCCATTTCTACAGCGATAACTGACGGGAAGTGTTTACGAATAAACTCTTGACGCTCAGCAGTACAAACAAACGCATCGCCAGTACAAATTAGGCCGCGAACCGCATGAGTGTTTTCCATTTGTGCTAGGGCTTTTTCTGCTAAGTCCATTAGCTTGTCATCCGCTTTGAATGCAGCTGGTTGACCGGCCATTTGGCCAATTTCATAACCAAAAGCGGTTACGTCTGCATCGTGATGACGAACTTCTGTAGAGATAACTACATCGCCAAGGTTTAAGCTTGAATCGAAACCGCCAGCAGACCCTGTGTTAATCACAACGTCTGGTTGGTATTCATCAAGAAGGATTGTCGTGCCCACTGCCGCTGCAACTTTACCGATGCCCGATTGTAGTACGACGACTTCAACATCGTTAATTTGACCAGAGAAAAACGTACAACCTGCTTTATTTACAGTTTTGCAGTTTGTAATTGCTTGCTTCAGGATGGTCACTTCTTGTTCCATCGCACCGATGATACCAACTTTCATAACACTCTCTTTAGGTAAATATTTTAGTTGGCCGAGAGTATAGCACTCCCCGTTGGCAGTTTTCTATTTGATGAGCTTAGCTTGAGTGAGCTTTTCTCGTAATTGATCGGCGCGCTTTCTGTTTACGCCAAAGTCAGAGTAGCCCACACGAGATTCCGAGCGCACAATCAGTTGGTCTCCTGCTATTTTTAGTTCGAGGTCATCCACGAAGCGCATGATTTTAGATGTGCACTCGATACGAAGGTAGTTGCTTTCTTTCACCGCGGTTTTCGCGCCTGGCAGTTCAAGCGCAACTTGCTCAATAGCGTCGATGTTCACTGAATCAACTAAGATGAATGGCGTTAGGTTGTATTTTTCTCGCGAGTCTTGGGTGGAGACGCAGTTTGGTTTGTCACCACAAGGTGATTGAGAACGATCCGTCATGGTTGTGACTCCTTGGCTACAAGCGGTTAAGCCGAGCAAAGTAATGGAAAGGAGAGCGGCTTTTTT